>NC_008531.1:764000-1068500 GCF_000014445.1 Leuconostoc mesenteroides subsp. mesenteroides ATCC 8293
ATATTCCCTTTATTTTGAGTATTTTATATATGTTCTTCTTATGATTTTATCATTATAATATCTAAAAATAAACAAATTTGTTATAATTGGATAAATTATAAAAAAAGGAATTTAGTTACTATGAATTATGTATCAACACGTGGACAGGCGCCTGCAGTTACATCTAGCCAAGCAATAATAAACGGTATTGCGCCAGATGGCGGTCTTTACGTTCCAGAAAAATGGCCAAAATTAAAATTAGATTGGAAAAATCTAAGCCAGCAAAGCTATCAAGAAATTGCCACGCAAGTATTTGATGCCTTTTTTGATGATTTTACAGTTCAGGAAATTGACCATATTATTTCAAAATCATATGGCAATCAATGGGATGCTGAGAGCATTGTGACCTTGCACAATGAAAACAAGTTGCACTATATTGAATTGTTTCATGGACCAACCTTAGCATTCAAAGATGTTGCACTACAGGCACTACCACATCTATTAACGACAGCTGCTAAAAAGCAGTCACTAAATGATAAAATTGTTATTTTAACAGCTACATCTGGCGATACAGGAACTGCTGCTATGAGCGGCTTTGCAAATGTTGAAAATACTGAAATAGTTGTTTTTTACCCAGAAGTTGGTGTTAGTGATATTCAGCGTCAACAGATGCAAACTGAAGAGGGACACAATGCTCATGTTACAGCAATAACTGGTAATTTTGATGATGCCCAAAAAGCTGTAAAATCTATTTTGAGCGATGAGAAATTAATTCAGGAATTATCAGAAAAGGGTATGCGTTTTTCATCAGCTAATTCAATTAATATTGGTCGATTAGTACCACAAATTGTGTATTACATTTATGCTTACGCCCAATTAGTAAAAAATGATGTGGTGGTACCAGGAGAAGAAATCAATATTGATGTGCCAACCGGAAACTTTGGTAATGTGCTTGCTTCATATTATGCCAGTCAGTTAGGATTACCAGTTCATCAGTTTACAGTTGCTTCGGATGAAAATAATGTATTAACTGATTTTTTCAACACTGGTATCTATGATCGTCAACGTGATTTTAAAGTCACAAATTCACCGGCAATGGATATCTTAGTATCAAGCAACTTGGAACGGTTGTTGTATTTTGCTAGTGGTCGTAATGATGAAGAAGTTCGCCAGTATATGAAGTCATTAGCTGAAAATGGTCAATATACCTTGACTGATAAAACGCGTAATTATTTGCAAAAATTCACAGCTAAATTTGCGACACAATCTCAAGTGGTTGATACGATTAAAGATGTCTTTGAAAATAGCGGTTACTTAATTGATCCGCATACGGCTGTTGGTCGCTTTGCTTACGAAGAAGAAACACAGCAAACGTTACTTGCAGCAACAGCAAGTGCTTATAAGTTTCCACAAACAGTTTTGGCAGCATTGCAGGAAAAAAACGAAGGGGGCGTAGTGGATTTGCAAAAGCTAGCTGAACGAACAAATACAGTTATTCCAGCACAAGTAGCAACGTTATTTGATAAAACTATTGTGCACACTAAAATCATCGAGCCTGCGATGATTATGCAATCTATTAAAGACGAACTATCTATCTGATAATTGTGGGATTGTTTGCTATATTATGACATTTTATGATTTAAATCGTTGATTTTTTAATGTATAATTAGGCTATATCAACCAAGGAGAATCAAATGTCATATCAAGAATTAGACCCTATTGTCTGGAGTGCGATTCAACAAGAAAGTGCGCGTCAAAACCGTACAATTGAATTAATCGCTTCTGAGAACTTTACATCGCAAGCCGTACGTGCCGCACAAGGTTCGGTGTTGACAAATAAGTATGCTGAAGGATACCCTTATAAGCGTTATTATGGTGGCACGGAGTACGTGGACGTTGTTGAACAGGTAGCCATCGATCGTTTAAAAGAACTTTTTGGTGCTGAATATGCTAACGTTCAGCCGCATTCTGGTTCCCAAGCGAATGCTGCTGCTTACATGGCATTTTTAAAGCCAGGTGACAAGATATTGGGTATGAGTCTTGACGCTGGTGGACACTTGACACATGGGGCCAAGGTCAGTTTCTCTGGAAAAGTTTATGAATCACATACTTATGGATTAAATTCGGAAACAGAAACCTTAGATTATGAAGCAATTGCCAAGCAAGCACGTGAAGTAAAACCACAGATGATTGTGGCCGGTGCTTCTGCATATTCACGAATCATTGAATTTGATAAGTTTCGTGCGATTGCTGACGAAGTGGGTGCCTATTTAATGGTTGATATGGCGCATATTGCCGGACTTGTAGCTGCTGGGCTACATCCCAATCCAGTAGGCATTGCAGATGTTGTTACATCAACAACACATAAAACATTGCGAGGTCCGCGTGGTGGGGTTATTCTATCACAGGAAAAGTATGCTAAGCAGCTTAATTCAGCTATTTTCCCTGGATCACAAGGTGGACCATTGGAACACATTATTGCAGGTAAAGCAATTGCCTTTGGAGAAGCTTTACAACCTAAATTTAAAGACTACGCACAACAAGTTATTAAAAATGCGCAAGCTATGGCAAAAGTTTTCAATGATACTGAAGATATTCGTGTTGTAGCTGGTGGCACTGACAACCATTTATTCAATTTGGACCTAACTAAAACAGCGTTAAATGGTAAGCAAACACAGGAATTATTAGACACAGTTTCAATTACTACAAACAAAGAAGCTCTGCCAAATGAACAATTAAGTCCATTTGTTACATCTGGTATTCGTATTGGAACTGCAGCAATCACAACGCGTGGATTTGATGAAGATGATGCCACTAACGTAGCCGAATTGATTGTGACAGCCATTCATCATTATGATGATGAAAAAGTACTCAAGCAAGTGAAACGTGAAGCTGAAGCATTAGCAATGACGCATCTATTTGAATAATTTAAAAGCTGGTAAAACCGGCTTTTTTTGGTGAAAAATGCAAACAAAATCAGAATTAAGAATTCAACAAAAAGCAGCTCTTGCTAGAGAAAATCTGATGAAGCGTAAAAGGGAAGAGGAGCAACTTTATGCACTACTTTTCCAGACGCCTGAATGGCAATCTGCTGATAGTATAGCAGTTACTTTGAGCATGGAGTTCGAATTAAATACGAGTCCGATTATTATTAAAGCCTGGGAAAAAAGCAAGCGAGTTCTCGTACCAAAAATTATTAATCACAAAATGATTTTTGTGGAAATAGATTCAAATACACGTTATCAAACGGGGATGTTGAACATTAGAGAGCCACTAATAGATAACTATCAGGCCGTTGAACAACTGGATCTGGTAATTGTTCCTGGGTTAGCTTTTACTGTTAGCGGTAAACGTTTAGGTTTTGGGGCTGGATATTATGATCGCTTCTTAGAACACTACGCGGGGCATACGATCAGTGTAGCCTTATCGACGCAATTACTAGATGATTTACCAACAGAAAATCATGATCAAACTGTTCAGCGTATTTTGTATGCAAAATAGCTAATTCCTTGGTGTAGCACTATCATCCATTTTTATCAATGTTTGACTTTTGGTAAATGTTTTCTTACAATACCAATATAGTAGGTAAAGGGGAAATTATGCTTGACAAAACAATTTATAAACAGATTTTTAAGTCTAGTTTCGACGCCCCAATCGACGTTGAATTTTGGGATGGGGAAAAGGTAAGTTACGGTCAAGGAGACCCAATTGCCACAATCATCCTTCACGAGGTCATACCGATCAAAGACATTATGGCACATGCCTCGCTCACTTTTGGTGAAGCGTACATGGATGGAAAAATTGAAATTAAAGGTAATCTACAACAGTTGGTTAAGATTGCGTATGATTCCAAAGAAAGTTTTTTGAATGGATCTAAGTTTTCTAAACTTATTCCTAAACACTCACACTCGGAGAATAAGAGTAAAGCAGACGTACAGAGCCATTATGATATTGGTAATGATTTTTATAACATGTGGTTGGATCCCACAATGACTTATTCTTGTGCTTACTTCGTTAGCGAAAAAGATACGCTTGAGGATGCACAATGGAACAAAGTACGCCACATTTTAAATAAACTTCATGCACAATCTGGTGAAACTTTATTAGACATCGGATGTGGCTGGGGCACATTACTGTTCACCGCAGCTAAAGAATACAACTTGGAAGCCACTGGTGTAACACTTAGTCAACAACAGTATGATTTTGTTTCTAATAAGATTAAAGAAGAAGGACTTGAAGGTCGAGTTCATGTTTATTTGGAAGACTATCGTGAGTTAAAAGATACTTATGACCATGTAACTTCTGTTGGTATGTTCGAACACGTTGGGAAAGAAAACTTAGGTGAATACTTCAACCAAGTGAACAACCTTCTTACAGAAAATGGTACAGCCTTAATTCACGGCATTACTGGGCAACATGACGGTGCAGGTGTTGATGCTTGGATCAATAAATACATTTTCCCAGGTGGTTACATCCCAAATATAGCGGAAAACGTGGGACACATTATTGATGCTTCTTTGCAGGTTGATGATATTGAACCGTTGCGTCGTCATTATCAGAAAACATTGGAAATTTGGACAACTAATTTCCACAAAGTTGAAGAGGAAGTTATTTCAAAATATGGTGAACGTTTTTACAGGATGTGGGATTTATATTTGCAAGCTTGTGCAGGTTCATTTGAAGCTGGAAATATTGATGTCGTTCAGTATTTGCTCACCAAAGGGCCTTCTGGTACAAACTTACCAATGACGCGTTCATATATTTATCATGCTGATGTTGCTAGCGGTGTGAAATAGCGTGTAATCTCGTTAGATTAGTAAAAAGCAGTCAACTATGATTAGAAGTTGACTGCTTTTTTATTGATTAAAATTCCTGATAAACTGCAGGATCTTGATTATTTGTCCTGCCATCAGGTTTTGTTAAATCGTTGATACGTTGCATATCAGATGAACTAATTTCAAAATCAAAAAGATCTAGGTTACCTTTTTGTCTTGCGTAACTACTTGCTTTAGGTATAGGCAATACGCCAAGAGATATTTCCCATTTCAACACGAGTTGACCAATATTCTTGTGGTATTTTTTAGCTAATTCAACTAAAACAGGGTCTTTCAAAATCGCACTTGCACGACCCAATGGGCTCCAAGCCTGTGTTAAAATATTTTGAGTGTTATTGTATTCACGCAATTCCTGTTGATTGAAATAAGGATGCAATTCAACTTGGTTAACAACTGGTAATATATTGGTTTCTTTTTTCAAACGTTCAATATGTTCAGGAAGAAAATTGCAAACACCGATTGATTTAACAAGACCAAACTTTTGCGCCTGAATGAGTGTGTGCCAAGCCTCTAGATAATGATCATCAATCGGGTTGGGCCAATGTAATAGGTACAAATCAAAGTAATCTAACTTACTTCGATACAAGGATTCTTGAATTAGATCAATTGAGTCTTGATAACTACTGTAATACTTCCCTGGAAGCTTTGAGGTGATGATTAATTCATCGCGATTGACATGCGATTGTTGTATAGCTTGTCCAACTGTACCTTCGTTCTGGTAATTAAAGGCAGTGTCGAATAGACGATAACCAGCATCAACTGCGGATAAAATTGATTGTGTTCCTGCAAAGCCATTTAATTTATATGTGCCGAAACCAATTTCTGGTAAGTGTTGGCCATCGCTTAGTTCATGAAATGTCATAAATATAGACCTACTTTCTTCGTACTATAATCCCTATAGTAGGTCAAGAATTTAGGAGTTGCAAGAGAATGGTTTGCTCACTAGCAAACAAAAAAACATCATCTAAGTAATGTTTTTAAGTATTAGTATATTTTAATAATTAAAATACCAATCAACATGCCAATAACGCCAATTATTTGATAGATAGAAATTGATTGCTGTTTTGATTGAAATAACCCAAATTGTTGAATGAGCATGGCGCCAATCATAACGCCTAGTGTTGAAATACTAACCGTGAGACCTGGACCTAACGGTAGGATGAGAAGTGACATAAGGGTTACAAAAGCAGCACCAGCTAAACCAGCAAACCAAGATTGTGACAGACGGATACCAATGCGCAAATGACGCCAATTGTTGTTTTTCAAAAAAGCGAGCACGATCAATCCGATTATGAAGGCCCATAATGCGCTAACAGTCGGGCTTTGGATGTAATGACCTAGTTGACCATTAAAGGTAGACTGCACAGTGCATAAAATACCAGCGCCAAAAGCCCAGAGACGATTTAGCATTTGTGATTTTGAATGCTCACTACTTGCCAATTCTATAGTTGAATGTCGAGCCGATAACACCACGGCAATATAAGTGCCAGCTAAAAGAATGATGATACCAATGATGCGAGTTACTGAAACCATAACAACTGTTGTATTAAACCATCCAAAGGTTTCAAAAAACATACCGGATAAAATTTGCCCTAATGTTGGAAACATGACTGTTTCCACAGACCCAATTTTTGGGAAAAGAATAATACAACTTGTAATGAATACCAATCCAAAAAGACCACCTGTTGTCATCCATATTGGTGCTGAGAAGATAAGCTCTATTTTTGAAAAGTCACCCAGAATAACAGTCAGAATGAGCAATAAAAATGACCCAACTATATATGCCATAAAACAAGCAACGAGGGGAGATTTGAGCAAAAAACTTAACTGCGCGTTAACGGCATTTTGAGCAGCCAAAATTAAACCAGCTCCAATGGCAAGTGCAATATATATCATATACATCAGTTTATCTCCACATGAGCTTGCTGTCGTTCTTTAATTTCTACTGTGTTATCGCCAATAATTATTCGATCACAAATATTTAAAAACAAACCGTGCTCAACAACGCCAACTTGGCTTTCAAGATATTCGGCGAGGGCATATGGATTGTTAATTGTGGTCATATGGCAATCAATAATGTAGTGACCAGCATCAGTGATAACGGGCTGGTTATTTCCGGGATGACGACGTAGCTTTGGGAACAGACCTTTATTGGCAAATTGTCGTAACAACTGACCGCTACCGTAGGGGATAACCTCTACGGGCAGCGGGAAAGAACCTAGCGTGTTGTGCACTTTACTGCGATCAACGATCCAGATATTTTTCTTTGAGTTTTTAGCTACTATTTTCTCCATCAGTAGGGCAGCTCCGCCACCTTTTATACCGTTAAGGTAGGAATCGACTTCATCTGCACCATCAACTGTAACATCAATATGGTCAATGGCATCAATGTCGACAATTGGAATATTTAATTCTGCGCATCGCTGACTAGTAATTGTTGAAGTGGTCACGCCGATGACGTTATATTGAGAAGCAGCTAAAGCATCTAAAAAATAAGAAACAGTTGAACCAGTTCCTAGTCCGATAATCATATCGGTCTGGATATAATTTAAAGCGGCGAGGGCTGCTTGTTTTTTTTGGAAATTTTTTTCATTCATGATAAGCCTCATTCCGCCATAGCAGCATTAGCAAGCAAACCAGCGTCAACGTCTTTTTTATTTGGAATCGAGGCTATTGCACCAGATCGGCTGACGGCTATTGAACTAGCAAAGCAACTACGTCGAATGACACTTGGTAGATTCGACAAGTTGTCGTCAATATTAGCTGAAAAAGTACCAATAAATGTGTCACCAGCAGCAGTGGTATCAACGGCATTTACCTTGAAAACAGGTAAAATATCTGCCGACCCATTGACATGATAGTAAACACCATCACTGCCAAGTGTAACCACTACGTTGGAAAAACCTACTTTATTTAATTTGGAAGTGAGTGGCGTTAACGACGATTGTTTTGTGGTTGGCTCAGTGTGAGCTAGTGCCGCGGCTTCAGTTTCGTTTGGTATGATTAAATCAGTAGACGAAATAATATTTGAATCAAGATGTGACGTAATAGGTGCCGGATTTAATATAGTTAGTACGCCATTTTCCTTGGCGATATTAAACCCAGCAACAATGGCTTCAGTAGGTACTTCAAGCTGTGCTACGATTACATCAGCATTAGCAATTATATTGCGCGCTTTTTCCACATCGGCGCTGGTTAAATTCATATTTGCGCCACCATATACCATAATCGTGTTATGTCCATCTGGCTCCAACATTATAGTGGCGGAACCAGTAAACTGGCTCTTTGTAAAAATATAATCCGTTGATATTCCTTCATCACTTAATAATTGTTTGAAGGCACGTCCACGGTCATCATCACCTACAGCACCGATCATTGTTACATCAGCTCCTTGACGAGCAGCTGCAACTGCCTGATTGGCACCTTTACCACCAAATGTACTTGCTTGATTGTTAACGGTGATGGTTTCTCCTTGGTTTGGTAATCTATCAATCATTTGAATAGTATCAATATTGAGACTACCGATAACAACAACCTTATTTTTCATAATGATTACTCCTTAAAATATCAAAGTTGGTTAAACGTTTTACTAAATTAAGGGTTGATCACAGTGTACGTTATTTTAAAAATAATGTCAAGAAAAAAAGCAACCATAATGTCTTAATGATTGCCTTTTGTATTTTTAACTGGCCCGGTCGATTCACGAATAACCAATTTAACATCGAAAAATTCGGTTTGCAAGGGGAGGTTAGGATGATCGAGACGTCGGATAATCATTTTTAAGGCCGTTTCACCAATTTCCCAAACAGGTTGTGCTATGGTAGTTAATGTAGGAATCATAAATTCTGCATAATCTGTATCATCATAACCAATGATGGAAATATCATCAGGTACTTTAATATCTTGATAGGCCAAACCACGCAAAACACCGATAGCCATTTCATCATTCAAAATGAATGCTGCTGTAGATTTACTTTGAATAAGTTGATGAACAGCTGCCAAACCGCCATGTTTTGACAAAGTAGTAGTAATGATTGCTTTTGGCGTTAAATTTGCTGTAGATAATGTGTCTAAGAAACCAGCTCGACGTTGCCGCATGTTATCGGTCAGATTATTTGGTAAAATTAAAGCGATATCTCGATGACCAAGTGACATTAAATGACTGGCTGCCATACTTCCGCCTGTAAATTCATTTGTTTGAACCATATCATGTGCATTTATATCGGCATTTTGATCAAGCACCAGATACGGTATATTACGTTTTTTTAAAAACGTATTAACTTCCGCTCGATTAGGGATGTGCCGGCCAAAAACTAATGCTTCTACGCCACGCTCAACCAAGGAAAAAATTGCATCTTGTAAACTTTCATCGGTTGACCCTAGAAATACTAAATTAACATCAGATGGCGCACTAGCTTGCATGCTTTGAATAATATCGGCAAAAAAAGGCATGCGGAAAGAAGGGACTATGATGCCAATCAAGCGTTTGTGCCTGCCCTTAAGATTTCTTGCAGCGCTGTTAGGAACATAGCCTAACTCATCTCGTGCTTGAAGTACTTTTTCAATCGTTGCCTCAGAAAAACGTTGGCCTTTGTTATTTAAAATTTGAGATACAGCAGCAATGGAAACGCCCGCTTTTTTGGCAACATCTTTTATTGAGATTTTGCGCATCACATTTTACTCCTTAGTTTAAAAACATTGTTCTTAAACTATTGTACCAGTAAAAAATAATTGAAAACGCTTCCATTTTCAAAAAGTTGGTGTTATAATGTTTTTGGTTAAACGTTTTACTAACTTGCATTTTGTTCAAGAGAGGAATAACTTATGTTTTTATTTGCTAATATTCTTGGTATTTTTGTTTTCATTGCCATTGCAGCTCTGTTTTCAAGGGATCGAAAAAATATTCAGTGGAAATCGGTCGGCATTGTGCTGGCACTAGAGATTTTGCTAGCCTGGTTTTTTACTCAATTCAAGGCCGGACAAATCGCTGTGCAAGCTGCAGCTGATGGTTTCAATTGGCTTGTTTCTGTGGCAACACAAGGAATTGCATTTGCGTTACCTGAATGGTTGACTTCCAATAATGGCGGGCCAAACTTTGTGACTTCTGCTTTGTTGCCAATTTTATTGGTTGTGCCCTTGTTTGATATTTTAACCTATATTGGTTTACTACCATGGCTCATTAAGTGGATTGGTAAGGGGCTCGCTTTTATAACTGGACAACCAAAATTTGAAGCATTCTTTTCGATTGAAATGATGTTTCTAGGAAATACAGAGGTCTTAGCTGTTTCAAAAGCACAACTAGATATGATGTCTGCTCGAAGAAACTTTACGCTCGCTATGATGTCGATGAGCTGTGTCACATCGGCTATTATTGGTTCGTATACTCAAATGGTTCCTGGTAAGTATGTTTTAACCGCCATCCCGCTTAATATATTAGGTGCTATTATCATCGCTACGATTTTAAATCCCACTAAAGTGACGCCTGAAGAAGATGTCATCGTCAGTGTTGCATCAGATAATGGTAAAAAGGAGCCTTTCTTTTCATTCTTAGGCGATTCAATTCTTGGCGCTGGAAAGTTGATTTTAATTATTACGGCTACTGTTATTGCGTTTGTTTCTTTGGCGGCACTGATCAATCAGTTGTTCAGTTTAACTGGGCTACACTGGTTAACATTAGAAAATATCTTTGGCGTAATCATGTTCCCATTTGCATGGTTACTGGGATTCAATGTTCACGAGGCTTTCCAAATTGCGCAATACATGGGCACAAAATTGGTAACTAATGAGTTTGTTGTCATGGGTGAAGTTTCAAAATCAATTATGGCCGGTAAGGGACTCTTTGCAAATGAACATGCACGTATTGTTTTGACGGTTTTCCTTACTAGTTTTGCTAACTTTGGAACCCTGGGCATGATTATTGGTTGTTTCAAAGGCCTTGTCAGCAAAGAAAAAAATGATTACATTAGTGCACGAGTACCGTACATGTTGTTGTCAGGGATATTAGTTTCATTATTGTCAGCTGCAACAGCAGGAATGTTCGTTTGGTAGTCAAAAGAGAAGTTCTTAAAAGGAGAAATGATGATACCTATAATTTTAGACATGGATCCAGGGATTGATGATGCAGTTGCTCTATCGATTGCCCTCAGCAATCCTAGCATTGATATCAAGCTACTAACAAGTGTTGCTGGAAATGTTAGTGTTGACAAAACAACCAATAATTTATTAAAGTTGACAACATTTTTTCATCAAACGCAGATTCCGGTTGCAAAAGGTGCCGCTGCACCATTGAAAAAAGATTTCTCTGATGCTGCTTATATTCATGGCGAATCGGGTATGCCTGGATATGATTTTCCTCAAGTGACAAAAGAAGCAATTAAATTAGATGCAATTACTGCAATGGCCGAAGAACTGGAGGCATCGATCGTGCCAATGACTATTGTTGCTACTGGGTCGTATACGAATATTGCAATGTTGATCCAAAAATATCCAAGTCTACTTCACAAGATTGAAAAATTTGTTTTGATGGGTGGCTCTTTGTCAGGAGGGAATGTGTCTTCAGTTGCAGAATTTAACGTGTTTACTGATCCAGATGCAGCCGACATTGTTTTCAAAAGTGGTGTGCCAATTGTTATGGTTGGCCTTGATGTAACGCTCAAGGCGCTATTACCTTTTGAAACAATAGATGCTATTGGTAGTCAAGGGGAAGCAGGTGAAATGTTACAGAAAGTTATGACAGCTTATGGTGATACTGCAGAAGGTGGTAAGCCTATGCATGATGTCAATACAATTTGTTATCTATTAAATCCTGAATTTTATACAGTAAAAGATTACTGGGTTGATATTATTGTTTCTGGACCGGCTGCGGGCGCCACGATTGCCGACACGCAAAATCGATGGTCAGAAGGTCGATTGAATGCACAGGTGGCGGTTGATATTGACACAACAGCGTTTGAAAAGTGGTTTGTTGAACAAGTACCGAAAATGAATCAATATCGTAAAGAGGAAAATTAAAATGGCATCAACAAAAATGATTTTGGACTTGGATACTGGTGTTGATGATGCGCTAGCTTTGGCTTTAGCTGTGTGTGATCCACGAGTGGATTTAATTGGTGTGATTGCTTCTTACGGTAACACACTAATGAAAACTGCAGCACAAAATACATTAGATTTATTACATTTGTTACATGCTGACGAAGTACCTGTATACTTAGGCGAATCACAGGCTTCCACAGTTAATGATTTTGAGGTAATGCCTATATCGAAAGCTATTCATGGTGACAATGGTGTAGGAAATATTTTATTAGAAAAATCGCCGCGATCAATTGAAAAAGAAAGTGGCATTCAGTTCTTAATAAATATGGCTCATCAATACCAAGATGAATTAGTATATGTACCCACTGGAC
Organism: Leuconostoc mesenteroides subsp. mesenteroides ATCC 8293; assembly: GCF_000014445.1. Lineage (NCBI taxonomy): Bacteria > Bacillati > Bacillota > Bacilli > Lactobacillales > Lactobacillaceae > Leuconostoc > Leuconostoc mesenteroides. Next base: position 776,218 of record NC_008531.1, read on the forward strand.
CATTGACGAATTTAGCCAAAGCATTACAAATTGATCCAAAGATTGCACAGTTGATTGGGAATACTACATTAATGGGTGGTGCTTTAACGGTTCCTGGCAATGTTACACCATTTACAGAGGCAAATATTAACCAGGACCCGCAGGCCGCAGATCAAGTATTTACTGCTCAAGAACACTTGACAATGGTAGGTTTAGACGTGACCCTTCGTACGCTACTGACAAAGGCACACACAAAAAAGTGGCGTGACTTAGGAACTAAAGCTGGTCAAACATATGCTGATTTGATGGACTATTATATTGATGCATATGATAATTTAGGTATTGATCACAGGGGAGCGGCCTTACATGATCCTTTAGCCGTTGCGGTAGCGATAGATCCAAGTTATGTTATGACAATTTCATTAAATATGCGCGTGACTCATGATCAAAAAACGAAAGATTATGGCCGAACGATTGGCGATCGGGAGCGGCTACTTGAACCGACAACGACAAAAGTGGCCGTTGGTGTAAAGTCTGAGCGCTTCGTACATGACTTCATGGATTTTATGATTGCAGTTTTAAAAAATTAATAAAGTAGAAAGATGGCCATTACGATAAGTAATTTGTTGTAGTGGCAATCTTTTTTTGTTTAGTTATTATATAATAGTGAGGTAATTCAATATTTATCAGAGAGATAGGGTGAGTGCTTGTCATGAAAAACACATTGCAGAAAAACAACGTTAAATCCGATCAGAGTAAACATCAGTTAATGGTTTTAATTGGTGGAACAGTTTTGATTGGCATTGTCGTTGGCCTCAGTTCTCTTTTTTTAGGGCTTTTATTAGAGTATGTTGAACAATTATTTTTGAACTACGAAGAAACCGTTTGGCAACCAGCTCCAACCGGAACAATTCCTGTCCGCCGATTATTTTCAGTGCTTATCGGTAGTGTGATTGCTGCCGTTATTTGGTGGTTTTTAAGAACAAAGACAAAACCAACGGTGGGGATTACTAAAGCATTGTCGGGAGAGAAGATGCCTTTTTGGCAAACTATCCTTCATGTCATGACACAAATATTTTATGTAGGTACTGGTGGTTCAGTGGGGCGTGAGCTCGCTCCTCGAGAAGCTGGCGCTATGCTTGCCCAAAAAGTAGGGTCGGCGTTTGAAAAATTTAGCCTGCCTCAGTTATCTAGTGATGATCGTAAATTACTAATTGCATCAGCCGCAGGCGCTGGTTTTGCAGGAATATACATTGCGCCAATAACAGGAATGTTTTTTTGTACTGAAATTTTATTAAAAAAAATGACGGTACGTACAGTTGCAGTCAGCTTAAGTATGTCAACGATTGCAATGCTTATTGGGTCAATCGCCAAAGGCTTTAAGCCATATTACTTAGTTGGGGATGCAAAATTGTCAGTAGCCACTTTGCTGGTGGTGTTAGTGATTGCACCATTATGTGGTATTGCTGGGGCATTATTTCGAAAGTTATGCCAATGGGCAGAAAAAAATCAAACCCGCAAGAATAACATTCTGTGGCAATTACCTATGATGGGATTGACCACGGGACTAATTTCCATAATATTCCCAGAAGTGATGGGCAATGGTCGGTCGTTAGCACAATTGGCTATCAACAGTGAAGGGTTTCTTTCTGTGAGTTTATTGCTATTGGGTGCTTTAACAAAAATGGTGGTGACTGTATTGACCATTCGATTTGGTGCTGCTGGAGGGACCTTGACCCCAGCAATTGCCATTGGGGCTGTTCTAGGAGCATTTATTGGTAGTTTTTTACTTTATTTGGTTCCAGGTATTCCAATGTGGGAAGTAGCTATATTAGGTGCTGCCACGTTACTTGCCGCCTCACAACAAGCACCGTTAATGGCCTTATTTATGATATTTGAAATTTGCCATTTGAATTATGCGATGTTATTACCACTTGGTCTGGGCGTTTTAATATCAATTGTTATCTCGCGAAAAGTATTGAGTCAGTTCAACTGATTTATATATGTTTATATCAAAAAAGACTGGAGGTTTTTCCAGTCTTTTTGGTACAAAGCAAATATCATTCTAATACATCATGAATGGTGACCACACCGACAACTTTTTTATCCTTATCCAAAACGACTAAGTTGGAAATATTATAGTTGGCCATTTTTCTCCAAGCTTCACGATTTCTTTTGTCTTCACTAATACTAATGAAACCTTGTGTCATATAATCTTTTGCTGTTGATCCTTTGACTTTACTGATATTAAGGAACTTTTTTCGAATATCACCATCAGTAATAATACCAATCACATTTTCTTGTTCATCTTTGACTAAGGTAATACCTATCCCGTAGTCACTGATACGGTAGATTACCTCATTGATTGAGGTGTCGACATGAACATAGGGAATTTTAGTGTGCATTGAATTTTTAACGTTTTGAAGCAAAATTTTTCCAATGGAGCCGCCAGGATGGTACATTGCGAAGCTTTCACGATCAAACTCTTTGGCAGTTTCGATGGCAACGAGCAAGGCATCTCCCATGACAAGTGTGGCTGTTGTTGAGCTAGTTGGTGCTAACTTTGTGATATCGGCTTCTTCAGCAACATCAATTGAGAGCACAATATCTGTATTTTTTGCGAGAGTCGAATCTTCAGAACCTGTCATGGCTATAGTTGCCAATTCATTGTTATGAATATTTTGTAGTGCTGACAGGGCTTGAAGTACTTCTTGTGTTTCACCACTGTTGGATATGAATATAACAACGTCATCAGATGATACACGTCCTAAATCACCATGATAAGCTGTCCCTGCATCAATATAGAAACTTGCCAAGCCTACTGAAGAAAATGAAGCAGCAATTTTATCAGCGATGATACCAGATTTTCCAATGCCGATAAATATAACGCGACCTTTAGTAGATAAAATTTTATCTACTGCTTCATCAAATGATTTACCCAGCGAGCTTTTGACGCGAGTCAGTGCTTCTATCTCAACATCAAATGTTTTCTTTGCGTCTTCATAATAAACCTTCATGATCATAAACCGCCTTCATCTTGAGATTTTGATGGAAGAGGTCGTTAGCTACCTCTAAGATTGGACGTATTTTAGAAAGGTATAATTGACTATCCTGATCAGAAATAGCCTTTGGTGGGTTGGGGTGTACTTCCGCAAAGATACCAGCGACACCAATCGTTAAGGCTGCGCGCATCAATGGGAATGCATAATCTCTATTACCACCCGAATGGTTACCATAACCACTAGGTATTTGGATAGAGTGAGTAGCATCGTAGATGATAGGAAAATTAGTCTCACGCATTTGAATAAGACTGGTCATATCAACTACGAGCTGATGATAACCAAACATACTACCACGCTCAGTAACTAAAATATGTTTGTTGGTTTCTTCGACCTTATGCACAGCACTTTGAATATCTTCTGGTGCCATGAATTGAGCTTTTTTAATATTGACGACACGACCAGTTTTGCCAGCGGCAATTAAGAGGTCAGTTTGTCGACTTAGATAGGCAGGAATCTGTAATACATCAGCGACCTTTGCAACTGGTTCACATTGGTAAGATTCGTGAACATCAGTAACGATAGGGACATTATAAGTCTCTTTTATCTTTTTCAAAATTTCAAGGCCATGAGCCATTCCCGCACCACGATCGGAATCAAGTGAACTACGATTGGCCTTATCGAAAGATGATTTGAAAACAAAGTTGATGCCCAATTCGTCAGTAATTTCTTTTAACTTTTCGGCAACCTCAGCACATGTCTCATATGATTCAATTGCGCATGGACCAGCTAACAGCGTTAGCTTATCATCCGAAAAATTGTACTCTTGGAAAACTTCACTAATTTTTGTCATAATATATCTCCTTATATAGATACAAACGATGCACATATCCTCGCGGTATGTGCCACGAGCCCAAGTATTGAGTGAAGAAGCCTTGGTAAACTTATTGTAGCATTTTTGAATTTAGAAGTAGTAAAAAATGACTTTTCAAGTTTTAAGGAAACAAGCGAGAGCGACTGCTACTTTGGAACAAAGCAGTGGACTAAATAATAATTATGAGAGATAATAATTGTTAAGTAAATTTGATGAATAATGAAAGTGTAATACTATGACAGATGAAGAGACACAATACAAAAAAGGGTTGGATATCTTACAGAACAGCGAATTTCGTGTAACGAAACAACGCAAAGATCTCCTGAAATACTTATCAAAATTTGAATCACAATACGTCTCAGTGACTGATGTTGATAGTTTTATGCAACAACTGTATCCTAATGTTAGCCATACAACAACTTATCGTAATATCAAAGAATTCTCTGAGCTGGGCATCGTTGAACAACGTTCTGAAAATGGTCAGCTGAATGTCAAATTTCAATGTGACTTTGTTTCGCCACAACATGGCCACTTTTTTTGCCAAAATTGTCATCGGGTGATAAAAATAGATTCAAGTTTGTCTCCTGCATTAAAAGACTCATTGAAAGAATTTTTAGTATTAAACATAAAATTAGAATTGTTTGGTTTGTGTGACCGGTGTCAGCAAAATAACAAGACAGCATGACATTAAGTTACCTTATTTATAAAAAAGAGCAGCTATATTGTAAAGATATAGTTGCTCTTTTTCTTTTAAAGTAATCATTACTTTTTGTTGACTTTAATAGTAATGATTACTATAATAAAAAAGAAATATTTTAACACTAAATATAGAGAGAAGGCAGTTCTTATGTTTCAAACTTAAACAAAACGTTTATCTCAACATAAATTTTAGAATAGATGAGAAAGTAGGAAATAGAATTATGAAACAAAAGTATTTTTTTGGCAGTTTGATTGGCGTTATTTTAACGCTCTTCATATTTGTTACTGGTAACAGCACAGTGAGAGCTGATACAAAAAATATCCAGGTAGTTTCCTCAGTTGATTTTTATGGGGAAGCAGCTCAAAAAGTGTTGGGTCAGTATGGTACGGTTAAATCGGTCATTACGAACCCTAATGTTGATCCACATGATTATGAACCAAGTGCCAAAATTGCTACAGAAGTTTCCAAGGCTGATTTAGTTGTATACAATGGCATTGGTTATGATTCTTGGATGACTAAGCTAGCAAAAAATGCAAATGTTAAATCTGTTCGAGTTGGTGAAGATATTTTAGGAAAGAAAAACGGCGATAATCCTCACTTATGGTATCAAAGCCAAACCATGCCTAAACTCGCAAACTACTTGGCTGACAAGTTTTCAAAAATAGATCCTAAACATAAGGCTGCTTTTAAAGCAAACGCTAAAAAATACATCGCAAGCTTGGAACCTATTCAAACAAAAATAAAATCACTAAAAAAGAATTCAGATAATAAGTTAGTTGATGTAAGTGAACCGGTATTTGATTACGCTTTGGAAGAACTTGGATATTCTGAAAATAATACACATTTTTCTAAGTCTGTTGAAGATGGTACAGACCCATCACCAAAAGATATCAAGGCAATGCAAGATGATATTAAAAATAAAAAAATCAGCTTCTTTGTTCAAAATACGCAAGCAACCGACAAAACAGTTGGACAATTAGAAAAGTTAGCAAAGAAGCATGATGTACCAGTATTAAATGTTACTGAAACGATGCCTAAGGGTAAAAACTACAAACAATGGATGTTAAGTCAGTATAAGCAGTTAGAAAAAATCCAAAAATCAGAACAGTAGTCATCATATGATTGAGAAAATTTTAGAAGTTAAACAGTTGGATGTTGAAGTGCCAGGAAGTCTATTAATTCAGCAACTTTCTTTTTCAACCTACTCAGGGGCATTATTATGCATCACCGGCGATAACGGGGTTGGCAAAACAACCCTAATTAATTATTTACTAAAGGCAGCAAGAGACAAAAATAGTTATCAATCAGAAATTTATTTGCACATTAAATTTGATGACATTCAATTAGTACCACAATTTAGAGATATTGATGCAGAGTATCCGCTTAGTGTAAAGGATTTTGTAGCGTTGAATTTGACGCATCCTCTTACGCCTTGGCTAACTCTTTCAGAAAAGAAGCACTTAGAAAAAATTATTTCTGTAACTAATTTAAACGAGATTAAGAATCGTGCTTTAGGTCGTGTTTCAGGTGGCGAAAAGCAGCGTGCCTACTTAGCACAAGCATTAATGGCAAATCCCAAGATGTTGATTTTAGATGAGAGTACCTCTAATTTGGATTATGAGTCACGGATTGATCTTTTGAAACTAGTTAAAAAAGTTATTGCACAAGAACAGTTAGCTGTTATTTTCATTACACATGATCCGGAGCTGGTTAGTTTGTTTGGTGATTATGAACTGCACATTAGTAATCACCACGGTGAAATGAACGAATTGCCTTCTTCTGCAGAAAGGGGTACGCATGTTTAATTATCCGTTTATGCAGTATGCGTTCATAGCAAGCTTTTTTATATCAATTATTTGTGCAGTTGTTGGTGTTTTCGTTGTGGCACGTAAAACATCCTTTTATGTCCATACTTTATCTGAAATTAGTTTTTCAGGTGCAAGTTTTGCTATTTTTGCCGGAATATCACCCATTGGCGGCATGCTATTATTTACGATACTAAGTTCAATATTTGTTTCTCTCGCAGGTAACCGGTTGAGTCAACGGGAATCTTCTATTAGTGTTTTTTCAGCAATATTCATTGGATTAGGCGTTTTATTTTTGTCGCTGTCGAATAAGCAGTCTAGTTATGCTACTAACATTTTATTTGGTAGTATTGTTGGTATTAGCCAAGAAAATCTATATGAGCTATTAGTTTTAATTATCGTTATTTTACTAATCACGCTATTAATGTATCGAAAGCTCAAGTATATATCTTTTGATACAATCGGTTCTGATTTGAATGCTAAAGGCACCGTCTGGATTTCTTTACTATTCTTAATACTAGTGGCATGCACTGTCAGTGTGACCGCGCAAATTGTTGGATCATTATTGATATTTTCTTTGTTAACGGTTCCTGCATCCTCTGCCAAATACATTGTTAGGTCTGTCCATCATATGATATTGCTTTCGTTTGTGTTTGCATTGTTTGGCACCTGGATGGGATTGTATTTGAGCTATATTAGTAATTGGCCTGTCAGCTTCTTTATCACTATTATTGAGGGTGCTATTTATTGCTTATCATTGCTATATTATAAAATAGACATGTTACATCGTTAATCATTGAGCGAGTATATTGTTTGCCATAAACATTTGCCTGAACTATAATTGCCATAACTGATATAGGAAGAGCCACTAAAATTGGAGGAAATTTTATGACACAGCAATACGATTATGATGTTTTATATTTGGGTAGTGGGCATGGTACGTTTGATGGTGCAGTTCCACTTGCTCAATCAGGGGTCAAAGTCGGTATTATCGAAAAAGATTTGATTGGTGGTACATGTCCAAACTATGGTTGTAATGCTAAAATTACACTCGATGCTCCAGTTACTTTACTTCGTGAATCAGAGCGTTTCTCGGGCGTCGTTGCGGGTAACTTGAAAATCAACTGGAAAGAAAGTGTTGCGCACAAGCAAGAAGTAATTGACGAGTTGCCAGGAATGATTGGTGGACTTATCAAGAGTTCAGGCATTGATATTATTCAAGGATCAGGTGTTTTTCAAGATAATCACACTATTCTAGTAGATGGTCAGCCAAAAACAGCTGATAAAATTGTCATTTCAACTGGCTTACGTCCACATAGGCTTGATATTCCTGGTAGTGAGTTGGCCCATGATAGCCGTGAGTTTATGGATTTAACTGAATTACCCGACAAGATTGTTATTATAGGATCTGGCTACATTAGCATGGAGTTTGTAACAATTGCCAATGCTGCTGGTTCTGACGTTACAGTGCTGATGCACGGGGACAAAGCGCTTAAAGAATTTTATCAGCCATATGTCAACAAAGTAATTGATGACCTTAAGGAACGTGGGGTAAAGTTTGTTAAAAATGCTAAGGTTTCAAGTTTTGAAAAATCAGGTGATCAAGTTATCGTGAATTATGGTGATGATCAGTCATTATCAGTTGGATGGGTGTTAGATGCGACTGGTCGCATCCCAAATACCGACAACTTAGGGTTATCAGAGATTGGCGTGAACTACAATGAAAAAGGTGTGATCGTTAACGAGTATTTGCAAACTAATGTTGATAACATATACGCATCAGGTGATGTTATTGATAAAACACAGCCTAAATTGACGCCAACAGCAATTTTTGAATCAACTTATTTGTTTAAGCGTTTTTCTGGGCAAAGCAGAGAACCTATCACATATCCTGTGATTCCATCAGTTGTATTTACATCTCCTAGAATTGCTAAAGTTGGAGTAGCTGTTGAAGAGGCAAAAGAGAACAATTATCAAATTGAAGAGAATAATTTGGTTGGTGATTGGTATCGTAAGGTGAACAAGGAAACAATTAGTGAGAACACCTTAATTTTTGATGATGAACATCGATTGCTTGGTGCAACAGAAGTCAGTGAACAAGCAGAAAATGTTATCAACACATTGCTACCAGCCGTTGAATTTAAGTTTAACAAAGAAGAAATTGCTCGGTTAATTCACTTGTTCCCTTCAATCAGCGCCTCTACTTGGGATTTGTTATAAGCTAGTGACAGCTTAAACTTTCTATGGTGCTGTAATCATAAAATAAAAAAGTATAATAAAAAACGCCAAAAAGATATTACTTATCCTTCTGACGCTTTTTATTTTTTCTTGCAAAACTGTTTGAGTTGGCAAATGTTAGTTTCCCGATACTGTACACTGTCGTTAATAGACTAATCAGCATCGTGAAATAATTACTGATATTTACTGTAACCGTAATCTTTAAATGGTTCAGTCCCTTAGGAATTTTTAATTTAAGAGCGTGGCTGTTTGCAAGTTTTACTTTTTTGTGATTTAAAGTAACATTGTAATGAATGCCTGAGTATACAGCAATTGGTAGAGAATAGTACCCTTCCTTTGCCGTAGTGATCATGTACTCAGCACTATTATATGTTTGCGATTTTATTTTCAGGGAAGAAACACTTGCATTTTGTAAAGCAGTTATTCTAGATTGTAGTTGATGCTTATTGTTTGCGGGTAAATAATCAATTCCTATTGCGCTATTTTTAATGGTTTGGACATAGTTGTCTCTAGTTAGCCAAAACCGGTAACCATCTTTCGTGGTTTTGTTGTGATAAGTGTGAACCGCATTTAAACTGACTGCGACCAAAGCTAAGGTAATCACAAAATTAATGTCTTTGTATTTTAAAGGATACTGGTCAAAATAATACATAACACTAATGGCTAGCAATAGGGAAGAAATGAACAATAATCGCCCCAAAAATTGAATCATATTGATCGGTGTACTGGTGAGGTTTTGCCAAGGTAACCAGTCAAAAGTGCTAAAAAATACGATAATTGTTGCAATTGTCCAATGGCGCCATAAACCAGATTTATTTGTAAACAACATAATCATTAGGAAAAACAATAAGAAGGTGTTAATTGGTCCCATGTTAAAGCTAGCGGAACGTTCAATGATACTATTATCAAGAAGAGCTTGCCAGTATTTTGTTGTATTTAACGGTACTAATTTTGGTGTTGGACTCATTAATAAATTGGAGGATAGCAGTGATCCGATGTTAGTGAGCGTATAAAAAGACGATAAAATCGCTAGAACGGCGGCTTTTGTGTAATTGATGACTTCTTTTCGTGTTAATTGATGACGCAAAATTCTGATAAAACAGAAAATAGCAATCATGATTGTTACAATGATTAGAGAAAGAATGTGACTGTTAGCGATGGCGCCCATACCGAATCCTAAGTATAGCCAACCATTTGCTAAATTATGCCATATTTTGAGACATCCCAGCAGTACTAGGGGTAAAAAAGCATAAGCCAGTGCTTCCCCAAGTGCATTGCGAGAATAAAGGACAGCCATATGATAAGAACTAAATTGGTATATTGTTACGCCGAGTATTTGAATCCATCTTTTATGTGTTATAAACTTAGCTAGTAGGAAAACGTTGAAAATTGTTAAAAAGTTTAAAATGATAAATCCAACCATTAATGCAACTATCGGATTATTAAACAATAATTTGGGGATTATAAAAATAGTGCTAGTTATCCATGGATACATACCGTTCATGGCAAGCCCAGTGTGGTGAAGGCCAATAAAATTTACAAGAGGGGGTAAAGAACCATGACTAAGCGCTTGTGTTATAGCGTCGTAGCGTGCCAAGTGAATATTACCATCGTAGCTCAATTTGAATGTGTTGTTGGTAAAAGCGGGTAACGTTGATAAGAGTGATGATACACAGATAATGACAAAAACAATGAAGTGATGCAACCATACTGGGGAATGACGTCTTAACATGATATATCCTTTTTTAGTTCGTTCTAAACTGATTTATACCTACCATAATAAAAACAAGGTCAAATAGCAACTATAAAAAGACTAAAATGTCATTATGTATAAATATGTTTAAAATTAATGTTCATTTTATGTTAAAACGATAGTATTTTTCTGGCGTCTAATCTTAGCCAAGAAATACATAAATAGGGGAAGTTATGTCAACATTTTTACAACAGGTTAAAAAACTATGGCCAATCGCCATTCTACTACTGTCGTCAATACTGCTTTTAATACCATTCATCTTAAATCATGCAATGATTATTGGGTCTGATGCTATTTTTCATTTTAATCGCTTGTATGATACGGCTATGCAGATAAAACATGAGAACTTTCAATATTTTATTTCCATGTATGGATTCCAATCTTCTGGTCGAATTGTCAATGCCTTGTATGGACCATTTATGGCCTACATCCAAGGGCTGATTGTATTAATCAGTCCTTCTTGGTTTGGTTATCAGGTGATTTCAAATGGCATTTTGTATTTTTTTTCTGGCTTGTCCTTGTATCTTCTTTTAAAAAAAGCTGGTGTACAGCTTGTATATAGAATACCATTAGGTATTTTTTATATGACCACATACTCTGTTCAATATTGGACATTACGACAAGGATTTTCGAGTTGGGGAGCAGCATTATTTCCACTCTGCCTTATACCGCTAATTGACTTAATTGAAAAAAAGACGCTTCATCCAGTCCAAACGGCTATATGTATCGGCATCATGTGTCAAATCCATATGTTATCAGCTTTTTTGCTTGTGTTTGTGTATGCTTGCTTTTTCTTAACAGCTTTTTTTGCTAACAGTAAGCACACTAAAATTAAGCTTTTGAAACAGCTAAGATTAGCCATTGTTATTTTCGGTTTTCTAGTATTAAATGTACTCTATAGTTTTATTGCTATTTACAGTGAAAATAATATTGCTCAACCATTTGTCAATAAATGGATGGCAGAAACAACTATTTTTAAAGGTAGTAGTTATTGGTTATTTTATCCGCCCATCTTAATGATTATTGTGCTGTTTGCTCTATGGACGATCTGTAAGCATTGGAAAAAAGAGTCGCAATTATTGAAAGTAACAGCGGTTACCTGCGGATTTTTGTTTATTTTATGTACAGATCTATTTCCGTGGAAATTATTGAATAATTCCCATAATCAATTAATTGAGACAATTCAATTTCCGTTTCGTTTTTTCGTACCTTTCACAGTTTTACTACTCCTAGCAGTTGGTTTGCTTTTGGAAAAGTGGCATACTAGATCAGTTATTTTTGGGCTCATCAGCTATGGTTTATTACTATTGTCGTTGTTGCAAACAGGCATTTCAACTAACAATGCCTTGAATGTGTGGCACCAAACGGAATCCTTTTTAAATTCTTCTGTTCATACGTATTTTACGTCTGAAAATACCAGTGAAATCAAAAAATCTTTTTTCATAAAAAATAAAGTACAAGCTTTACAATACGTGGTAAAGTCCACCCCTGATTACTTACCGGTGAAAACAGTTAAGTGTAAAGATAAATATTCACTTTATCATCATCAAGTTATTAACAAACAAAAATACTTCCATAAGTCTGTTAAAGGCAATAAGTTGGTAGTCGAATGGGAGGGCAGAAGCGTTAAGAATATTCAGGTTCCGGTTATAAAGTACACAGATACTATCATCCGATTAAATCAAAAAATGCTGCACACAAATGTCAAACTCAGTCGAATAGGAACGCCAATCGTCAAACAAAGGAAAGGTCATAATGAATTAGTTGTTTCTTATCGTAGTGATCGTCTGTTAGATACGATACTCATATTTAATTTTATCAGTTGGTTAATTGTATTTTATATGAATTACAAGTTCAAATTTTTGAACGAGTGATGATTAACTAAGAAAAGCCTGTTCCCATTAAAGGAATAGGCTTTTCTTAGTTTTTGGCGGCATATTGTTCTAACTCTTTTAAATATAATTCTTTCTGGTCGGTACTGATCCAAGCTGATTCAAAAGAATTGCGAGCTAACTGAATTAGTTGCTCCTTACTTAGATTGAAATCAGTAGCCATTTTATAGTAATTGTCACTGATATATCCACCAAAATAGGCTGGATCATCAGAATGAATGGAAATTTTAACACCTTGGTTTAACAAGTCAATCAATTCTTTACCCTTCATGTCTGGCGTAACAAAAGAATTAGAGAGGGGGCAAGATGTCAAACCGATTCCTTTTTTAATAACGAAGTTGACTAAGTCTGGGTCTTCGACGATGTTGGTACCGTGGTCGAGTCGCTCGACTTCCATGATTTCGAGTGCTTGGCGGATATGGTCAATGGAATCCTTCTGATCAATATCACAATGAGTTGTTAAATGCAGGCCGTGGGCTGCGGCATCTTCAAACTGACGAGCAAACTTTAAAGGCGGATTATTATGTTCATCAGAATCAAGTCCTACACCAATAAATTTATCTTTGTAAGGAAGCGCTTCTAGAAGCGTTTGCCGAGCTGACTCTTTCGGTAAATCACGCAAGAAACACATAATAAGTGCAGCATCAACATTTAAAGCGCGTGCATCTACAATGGCTCTATGGAGGCCAGTAATGATTGTTTTAAAGGCAATACCTCGCGTCGTATGAGCTTGAGGATCAAAGAAAATTTCGACATGACGAACATTATTGTCAGCAGCTCTTCGTAAATAGTCAAAAGCTAAATCATAAAAATCTTCTTCAGTTATTAAAACTGACATTCCTGGATAGTAGACAGCTAAAAAGGACGCTAGATCGTTAAATTGATAAGATTTTTGTATGTCTTCGACGGTTGTTTCAGTTAGCGCAATATGATTGCGTTGCGCTAACTTAAGCTTTAGCTCTGGTTCAATGGTTCCTTCAATATGCACATGTAACTCGCATTTTGGTAGTTTTTTTGTGAATTCATTCGTAATCACAGTTGTCATTGTATTGTACTCCATTTGCTGTATTGTTCTTAATTTATTGATATTTTTTATTTTAACATACTGATTGGTTGAAAATAGTCGATAAATACTTATTTATTGTTTAATTTATTTTTTATTGTTCGTTTATTAGCGATAAACGCTTTAATAGTTTATTATTTATTAATTTGATACAATGCACTATAGGCAACTGTTATGGTGTTTTGCCATAATTATTCGCAACCATAAAGAAAGAAGTAGGGGGGATAGAATGGTATCTGTTATGTGGTTTCGCAGAGATCTTAGATTAGAGGATAATATTGCATTATTTAATGCATTGCGACATAGTAATGAAATTTTGTGTGTGTTTCATATCAATCCGGAACAAGTGACAGAAAAGAGTACTGTCAATCAGAGTGCTTTTTTTGCGAGTGTCTTGTATTTTAAAAACAAACTCAAAAAACAAGGTATTAATTTAAACATAATGTATGGTGATATTAATGACTGTTTTGCTTCTTTAAAACAGAAGTTGCCAGATTGGCATGACATCTTTTTTAATTTTGATGAAAGAGGTTTTGGGAGAAATAGGGATCAAAAAAGTGTAGCTTTTTTTGAGGATAAGTTAAAGGTTAAAGCACATCCTTATATTGATTATAATCTACACGGTGCCACCGAAGTAAAAAAGGATTCAGGGGCAGGGTACAAAGTATTTACCCCTTACTTTAAAAGGTGGATACGCCAAGAAAAGCCAGCACCAGTAAGCTATGTGATTGATAAACGAATCAAAAGCGCCCGATTACTTTTTCCAGAAAATGAGCAGCTACTAGAAACATTTATTGATGATCGTTTTTCTTTTATAAAAAAAGATTTAGGTAGTGAGACGGCCAAAAAGGTGCTCAATCGATTCATTAATGAAAGTTTAGATCAGTATGATGAGGAAAGAGACTTTCCGGCAAACGACAGCACAAGCCATTTGTCGCGATATTTGCGGACTGGAGAAATATCAATTCGAACAGTTTGGCGAGCAATTGATCAGTCTCCTGATAGTGATGGCAAAAGCACGTTTATGAAAGAGCTTTGCTGGCGTGACTTCTACAACATGATTTATGTGATGTACCCGAACCAAAATGTTGAATCGGTTAATAAGGATTTTCGACATGTTGATTGGATAAACAATGAACAGCAATTTGAAGCCTGGCGGACAGGCCAAACTGGTTTTCCGATTGTAGACGCTGCTATGAGGCAATTAAATGCGACTGGATGGATGCATAATCGTTTAAGAATGATTGTCGCTTCATTTTTGACTAAAGATTTACTCATTGATTGGCGGTGGGGAGAGGCTTACTTTCACAATAAATTGCTAGATTATGATGCGGCAAGTAATATTGGCGGTTGGCAGTGGGCTGCTTCTACGGGAACAGATAGTGTTCCTTATTTTCGAATATTTAATCCTACTTTACAATCAAAAAAATTTGATTCAAATGGATTATTCATTAAAAAATATGTGCCAGAACTAAAGAATGTGGACAACAAAATGATTCATGAACCAGGAAAACTCTCGGAATCAGAACAGACACGATTTAATGTTAGAATAGGTCAGAACTATCCCTTTCCGATTGTGGATCATTCTTACGCAAGGAAACGCGCAATTAGCATTTATGAGAGCAGTAAAGATGTTAATTAAACAGTTAGAGAGGCAGGAGGCATATCATGTTTTTGGCATTAAGAGAAATCAGACATGAGAAATTACGTTATAGTTTAATTGTTACGTTAATACTTTTTATTAGCTATTTAGTTTTTATTCTAAATGGTCTTGCTACAGGCTTGTCTGATTTAAACAAGTCGGCAATTACGCAATGGCAGGCATCCAAGATACTATTAGACAAAGATGCTGAAGGACGGTTGACACAGTCATTTCTGAATAGTGATGATCAAAAGAAGGTTAGTGGGCAAGGAACTGCAATTAGCCAGTACAGCACACTAGTTAAGAACAGCCATGCTGATAAAACTAACGCACAAATTTTGGCAATTAAAAGCGATGGCTTTATCTATAAAAACATAAAAATTATATCTGGGCATCGTTTTACTGGAAATAATACGGCGACCGTATCTGATGAATTAAAAAAATCAGGGTTTGAAATCGGGGATGAGATTACCATAGCTAACAGTGACGCGAAGTTGAAAATTGTTGGCTTTACTTCGAATGCATCCCTGAACGTGGCTCCGGTTATTTATACGTCTTTTCAAACTTTAAAGACAATTAACCAGGCTCCCGTCAACGCGTTAGTGTTTAATAAAAAGATCACAGGCGACGCTCACTTTAAGAATAGCAAGTTGTACACGATAAATAGTTTTATTGAAAAGTTACCGGGTTATCAAGCCCAGCAGTTAACCTTTAAATTTATGATTGGTTTTCTTTTTGTGATTGTTTTGATTGTTATTTCAATCTTCTTATACATCTTGACAATTCAAAAATTACCTAATTTTGGTGTTATGAAAGCGCAAGGTATTTCTACTAAATATCTGGTATTAAACACCCTCACACAAACATTTTTGATGGCAGTGGTGGGTATCGGGCTGGCAATTATTTTTACAATTATAACTTCTTACGTTCTCCCTAGCGAGGTGCCAATAGCCATTTCAACCACGCAAGTGGTTGCCACAAGTTTTGGTATTTTGATTATGTCGTTACTTGGTTCCTTATTACCAATCAGGCAAATCATTAAAGTAGATCCATTTGAAATGATTGGAGGTTAATACTATGTCACGCTTAGAGTTTGAAAATGTTAGTAAAAAATATGGCACCGGAACAAGTGAATTTTTGGCTTTGGATAATGTTAATTTCAGTGCTGACTCCCAGCAATTAATATTAGTTGTTGGTCCTTCAGGTTCTGGGAAAACAACCTTTTTAACAATTGCTGGTGGATTACAATCCCCCACATCCGGTACGGTGAAAATTAATGATGAAATAATCGGCGAGTTATCGAGAAAAGAGCAGTCAGATCTCCGATTAAATACGGTAGGGTTTATTTTGCAATCTTATAACCTAGTGCCTTACTTAACGGTTAATGAGCAATTTGAACTAGTAGATAAAGTGAAAGAACAACATTTATCTCATGAAGCGTTTCGTACTGTTTTAAAAACATTAGCTATCGAGGACTTGGGAGCAAAGTATCCTAACGAACTCTCTGGTGGTCAAAGACAACGTGTTGCTATTGCGCGGGCCTTGTATGCTGATCCGGAATATATTTTAGCCGATGAACCAACTGCTTCATTGGATACAGCCCGGTCCAAAGAAGTCATGTCGCTATTACGTGAATTAGCCCATAAGAATGATAAAACAATTATTGTTGTTACCCATGATTTACGTTTGAAGGAAGAGGTGGATAAAGTTTATCAAATTATTGATGGTAAAATGTCCAAAATTGATGATGGTAAATTCAGTGAGATATATTAAAAAACCTACGTGATTCACGTAGGTTTTTTTATTAGAGAAGGAAAATTTAAGACTGATAACACCATTTGTTGAAATAAGATGTGAGCGTCTTAGGCGACTCTTTCATGTCACTTTTTATCCAATGTCTGATCATACCAACAACTCCGTTCAACGTATACTCGTATAGAAATTGCTTTTCACTCATTGATAGTGTGTCGTCGTCTGGAACTAGTTGGTTAAAAAACTTCTGTTTTGTGGTAGATAAAATATTTGCTAAAAAGTCTTGATCTTCAGTCAAAATAAAATTGAAAACTTTATTATTTTTTTTAACTAGTTCAAATATGGCTTGTAATAAAACTTCCACAGAATCAGTTTGTTTATCATTCTCAAGTATAGAAAAAAGTTCATTAGCAGTTTCTTTTTCCATATGATTCATGCAATCAGCAACATCAACAAAATGAGCATAAAATGTCCCACGATTAATATCAGCAGTTTTACAAATATCTGTCACAGATATACTGTTGATATTTTTATCGCTCATTAGGTGGATTAGAGCATCTTGTATGTTTTTTTTCGTTAACTGTGCACGTCTATTATTTTTGGTACCAACCATTTTATTTCTCCGATTCATTAGTAAGAAATACCATTAATATATTATAGCAATAAATAATAACCAGTTGATATGAAATTAAGATATGATATAATATTTTTTCGTACACTATGTTGTTTTAATAACATCATGTACGAAAAATACACTGGAGGAATAGACGGTTGAAGAGAAAAAGAATGTTTCTCATACAAGCTGTTATTTGGCTAATTATTATGATTTCGGCAGTCATATGGTTGCCAAACACAAGTCAGCTTATCAAGGAGAAAGGGGATACAAATCTTCCAAGTGCTGTCAAAAGTGAGGTAGCGCAGAAAATTCAAGACAATTGGGGCAGAGGTCAAGATAATACGCGACAAGTAATCGTTGTTTTCAACAATGGTCATGAAAAAATAACTGCTGATCAGGGAAAAAACATTGCGAAAACAGTTGATCACCTGAAGAAGAATAAATCTACCTATCATATCAAGTCAATTTTAGCGCCAGAAGATAGTTCTGAAGCTCAAGCGCAATTGCTTTCCAAAGATAAGACAACAGAATTAGTTCAGTTAACCGTGGATAAAAAGCAATCTGTCAGTCAAATGACACAAACTTTAACCAAGCAAGCTAAAACTGATGGTGTTAAAACCTACATAACAGGTAGTGACATTCTTGAAGATGACTTCTCTGAAGAAATTGAAAAAGGATTACATAAAACAGAATGGATAACGGTTGTATTTATTTTCTTAGTGTTAATGGTTGTCTTTAGATCAGTTATCACGCCGATTGTATCACTATTCTCTGTGGGGGTTGCGTTTATTACCTCACTGAGCGTTGTTATGAATTTGGTGGATAAGTTTAATTTTCCCCTTTCAAACTTCACGCAGGTATTTATGGTTGTTGTTTTGTTCGGAATAGGGACTGATTATAATATACTTTTATTTGATCAGTTTAAGGAAGAACTGAATGCAGGATATGAAAAAGTAGAAGCGACCAAACGTGCTTTGAAAACGGCTGGCAGAACAATTTTGTACAGCGGCATTTCTGTGCTGATTGGTTTTGCTACGCTGGAGCTGGCAAAGTTTTCAATTTATAAGTCAGCAGTAGGCGTTTCAATAGCGGTTGCTGTATTGTTGCTTGTACTATTAACCTTGAACCCATTCTTTATGGCTGTATTTGGTAAATACTTGTTTTGGCCAAGTAAACGGTTTGGTGAGACTTCCGAAAGCAAGTTATGGCAAGGCATAGCTAAAAAGTCCATCAAGTATCCTTTGATTGCTTTATTGACTGTGATTTTAATGGCTATACCGCTCTTTGTCAGTTACAATAGTCAATTAAACTATGACACATTAACAGAGTTAGGTGAGGATATTCCTGCTAAAAAGGGATTTAAAGTAGTTCAAAAACATTTTTCAGCAGGAACTGCAGAACCTTCGACACTATATATAAAGTCAAAGAATAGGTTAGACAATGATGCAAGTCTTCAGACTATTGATAGTTTGGCAGACAAACTAAAAAAGACCAAAGGTGTTAAGATGGTTACGTCAGCCACACGTCCTGGTGGCTCCAAAATAAAAGAGTTATATGTGCGTAATCAATTGGGTAGTGTTACTGATGGTTTAAAAAGTGCAATTTCTGGTACAAAGACTATTGGTAATGGTTTGAGTGATGCAAGTAATCAGTTATCAACTAGTAATATTAACGAGGGGGTTGATGGGGCCAAGCAATTAGCAGATGGTTCCGCAGAACTAAAGAGTGGTAGTGCACAACTAAGCTCAGGTGCAAATGATTTGAATACCGGTATAGGTACGCTATCTTCTGGCACGTCCGGGTTGGCTGAGGGGTTGGCAACTTTGGATAGTAATAAGGCGGCCATTCAATCAGGAGTTGGTACACTGAATACTGGTGTAAGTAGTTTAAACAGTGGTTCTGCACAAATTACAGATGGACTAAAGCAATTAGAATCAGAACTGAGTGCACAATCTGGCAATAATGTAGCGGGTCAACAGAGTCAGATTAATGAATTGAAGGAAAGCTTACAAAGTATGAATGAATCCATGGCATCATTATCTAAAAGCTCAGACAATAGTGATAGTCTATCCAAACTTAACAATACTTCTAGTCTGCTAACGACATCTAGTGCTAACGTACAGGCAGATGCAAGTGATTTGAAAAGTTCATTAAATACAGCTTTGAATAGTAATAGTTCACTCAATGTGCTTTCTGAAAATGATATTAATAATATTATTAGTAGCATTAATAGTAAGTCAGCATTAAGTAATGAGCAGCAAGCTGCATTAAGATCAGCATTACAAGAACAATCAAAATCCATCAATGCACAAATCAGTTCAGCACAAAGTACTAACAAAAATAATATTGCTGCAGCAAGTACAGCTGCGCAAAAATTAGAAAATGACATGTCTGCTTTTCAACAAACAGGCAATGCACTTACTGAAGAATTAAGTAATTTGAAGGCTTTTGCTGAACAAATGTCTAACTTAGGTGCTTTAGCAACCAGCTCAATTAAAGCCAATACTGCTTCAATTGCAGCATTAGATAAGCTCAGTGAAGCTATTTCTGGTACACAGCAAATACTGACGGCATTACGGGGAACAAATGGTCAAGCTGGATTAGTAAATGGTTCACAACAATTAACAGAAGGATTGTCACAATTAAATACCGGTGTATCAGATATGCAGAGTCAAATGCATACATATACAAATAGTGTTTCTAGTGCTTCTTCTGGTGCAACGGCAGTTAATAATGGTGTTGCAGAAATCAAGTCGGGTAGTCAGCGTTTAGCCGATAATCAAAGCCAATTAACTTCTGGTATTGATGCACTTAATAGTGGTCAACAAACGATGTATAATTCACTGAAAGGTACGGTTGGACAAGTTCAATCACTACAAGAGGGATTAAAAGAGGCGAGCCAAGGATCAACCCAAATCAGCGGTGGTTTAGAATCAGCAAATGATTATTTGATTGGCTTGAAAGAATCTTCAGCAGCTAATACTTACTATGTACCGAAAAATGTATTGCATGGAAAAGCATATAAATCGGCTTTAGATGCATACATGTCTGAAAATAAGAAAGCAACCAGCTTGAATATTGTTCTAGATAGTAACCCGAATTCTGAAAAAGCAATGAAGAAGGTTTCTCAGTTACAAAGTCAAGTTGAGGGCGCCCTTGAAAGGAACAGGATTAGCTAACGCAATTGCTGCAATTGGTGGGCAAACTTCGAGAACAAATGATACAAGAACAATTGCTTCGGCAGACTTCATTAGAACAGGCATTATAATGGTCGTTGGTATACTGATTGCGTTAATCTTTATTACCAAATCCTTCTTACAACCGTTATATATTATGGAAACCTTGCTGGTATCTTATGTCATGGCATTGAGCCTTACTCAGATTACAAGTCATATCTTTCTCAAGCAAGATATGCTTTCTTGGACGACACCGTTTTTCGCATTTATTATGTTATTAGCATTAGGCGTTGATTATAGTATTTTCTTAATGATGAAGTATCGTGATCTACAAAAAGAAATACCATCAGCTAGAGATAGAATTCTCAGGGCTACGGGAATAATTGGTGTCGTTGTATTGTCCGCCGCACTCATTTTAGGTGGTACTTTCGCCGCCTTGATACCTTCTGGTGTATTAACTTTGATTCAGGTGGCAATTACAGTAATCTTTGGATTAATAATATTAATTATCGTATTACCAATTGTGATACCAAGTATGATTTCTTTGACATATCCTATTAAAAGTATTAAAAGTCATTGATGGCTTACTGAATTGTTACAAAAGGATAGTTGTGTGTAAAGCACAGCTTTTTTGTTAAAATAAATTGTAAGCGCTTGCAATTCGAAGGAAGGTGTTGTATACTTTAGACATAGATTAGAAGAAGTCCTGTGGCAACGCAGTTGCTAGACTTATTTCACGTAAGTGGTATAAATGGATTTCGGCTAATCCAGGAGACAACTTGCTCGTTGTTTATATTATGAAGTTAAGTGAATGCTACGTGCATGATGTTAATTGATTAGTTTAAGCAGAATAATAATTATTTGGCCAAGTGAAAGCCTTGGGGAATGTTGTTAGAGAGTGGGTTGTTTTTTATTGTTTAAAGTATTCTTACGCTTAAGGCAGCGTTAAGATTGGCCATCTTATGTTTATTGGAAAGGAAATGCTCATGATTAATACAATTGTTGTTGCGACTGATGGTAGTGAGGCAGCTATGAGAGCTGTGGAGTACAGCACCCAGTTAGCTAAAAAATTTAATGCAAAGATAGAAATTGTTAGTGTCATTCAATACTCTACTGTTGCCTATCATGATGGTAGCCAGATTTTTTACGCCTCGATGACAGATAGCTTAACAAAGTTAGCATCAGATAATCTTTCCAAAGCAGCATCTGTTGTTGAACCTGCTGGTGTACCATTTGACACACATATCTTTAAAGGGGATGCTCGTTTCGTTTTGGTTAACGAGGTTATAGAAAATTATAATCCAGACCTGATTGTAATGGGAAAAACAGGTACAACTGTCTTGACACGAATGTTTATTGGTTCTACTGCACGTTATGTATCTGAACGTGCGGATACAAATGTCTTGCTTGTAAAATAATTGTAGTTTATAAAAAACATCTAATTAAGCAAATTAGGTGTTTTTTTGATGTTTAAACTCGCAGAAATTTAACTATTTATGATGATGCATCCAGAACAAATAGCCACCCATAATAACTAGTATTGCTGTAAGTAGCGTATAAATAAGGATGTAAATATATCTGATGTGTGACACAATGTAATTTAAAAAATGGGCCATATTTTATCTCGCTTATTAGTATTTTTATTGTAAGTCTATGATGATTGATATGTACGCCCAATAAAGGGCATTTAATTATTGCGGAAGATTTTCGATAGCATAATCAGCCTGTTCTTGGGTAAACTTTTCTCCAGCATCTGATGTTAATTGATCACGAATTGATTCAGGAGACATATCCATTTCTTGGTAAGATTTTGCAGACTCAAGAGCATTTTTGTTCCAATCAGTTTTCACATTATCAATAGCATATTGTGCTGCTTCAGGAGAAAATTTTTCTCCAGCGTCTGCTGTTAACTGATCATATAATCCTGCCTTTGACATATGCATTGTGTTAGCATATGTATCCGCACTATTAAGAGCTGACTTGTATTCTCTAGGAATATTAGTAGAGTTTGAATTACTTTCTGATGATTGAGCTTCACTAGAACTACTGGTTTCAGTAGTAGTAGATTTTTCTTCCGAGCTCGATAAGCTATCTTCTGATGAACTTGAACCACTTACTTTTGAATCCTTACTGGAAGAATTCGCTGAATTTGAATTATTATTGCTACCTGGTCTTGATAAGGCAATACAAATTAGAATAATAGTTAAGATGATAAACCAAATTCGCTTATAAAAAGGCTTCTTCTGTATATATACTTTACCATCTTCTCCGACAATTTTTTTACTCATGTTACTCTCTCCTCAGTCTTTTAACGTGGTTACTTGGCACGTAATAAAATCTCTCAATTTATCTCTATGTACTCGATACTTTCATTCTATCAATAGAAAAATAAAAAGCAAAAGAACTGCATAAGATATTAAAAAACTAGTTATCATATCAACGTTTATGAGTATTTTATTCCAAAATTATATCAAAAGATTAAAAAAATAAGAGTATAATTATAAAAAGTTTTAATTTTTTCCGTTTTGTGTTCAATATATGGTCAGCTTAAATTAAGATGAAATGTGGGTAAAAAAGAATGAAACAATCAAAACTTCGTGAGCAAATGGTGAAAAACGCGCCGCTCTGGGATGAGTCTCTCGAGCACGATGCCTGCGGTATGGGATTTATTGCGCAACGTTATGGGCAGTTTTCTCATGAACTTGTTGAACGCGCCATTACACTATTAACACGAATGAATCATCGAGGTGGCACAGGATCAGAGCCAGATACAGGGGATGGTGCAGGTCTATTGATGTCAATTCCTGACAAATTTTTTAGAAAAGTAGCAAGAATAGAGGGTATTACTTTACCACAATCAGGTGAATATGCTGTGGCAATGCTTTTTTTGCCGTTTGATACTGTGGCTAAGAATAAGGTTTTAGATAAAATAATTACTGAAATCAGTGCAGATGGTTTTGAGTACATTTTTGATCGAGATGTACCGTTTGATTTTGATGCTTGTGGTCCTACTGCTCAACAGGCTATGCCTGGATTTCGACAGATATTTATTAAGAAACCGCAGCATGTTGCTCTAGGAAGGGATTTTGATGACGCGTTGTATACACTACGCCGTCATTTAGAAGATACGATTTCAGACGAAGATATGTATATTGTTTCGTTATCGGCTAAAACGATTACCTATAAGGGGATGCTTCATGCTTACCAAGTTGGGCAGTTCTTTTTGGATTTACACGATGAAGATGTTGAGGCCAAAATAGCGCTAACTCATTCACGTTTTTCAACTAATACTTTCCCATCTTGGGACCGTGCACAGCCATTTCGTTTTTTGGCACATAATGGTGAGATTAATACTTTGCAAGGTGACGTTAATTGGATGAAAACGCATGGGGTTGCGATTTATAATGAAGAAAATTCCGACTCAGCCATGATGGAAAATACAATGGAACACTTGTATCGACATGGTCGCTCAATACCACAATCCCTATTAATGCTAGTGCCAGAAGCACATTCAAAAGAAGCGAATGTGTCAGATGAGTTGGCTGCCTTTACAGAATATAATGAATCATTTATGGCACCTTGGGACGGTCCAGCCGCTGTTGTTTTTACTGATGGCAACATTGTCGGTGCAAGATTGGATCGTAATGGGTTACGACCTTCACGTTATTTGGTGACGGACGACGGGTATGTTATTTTATCTTCTGAATCTGGGGTGGTTGATGTGCCCGCTAATTCAATTATCGAAAAAGGAGTGCTTGGACCTGCAAACATGATTCTTGTAGATACGACGACGGGAACCTTTACAAGGAATGAGGAATTGAAGCATCATTTTGCGACGCAATATCCTTATCGACAATGGCTCGATGAATACCAAGAAACATTGCAAGACCTACCAAATCAAAATTTATTAGAACAACGTTTAAATGATAAAGAACGGCTGACTCTTTTTAAACGCTTCGGATATACCCAAGAAGTGATTGATGGTGCAGTTTTGAAAATGGCTAATACTGGGCAAGAACCAACGGTTGCCATGGGTTATGACTCACCATTGGCAATCTTATCAGACAGGCCACAAGGATTATTTACTTTTTTTAAACAACAATTTGCGCAAGTGACCAACCCGCCAATTGATGCACTTCGTGAGCATTTAGTCATTGCAACACAAATGTATTTAGGCAGAGAAGTTGATTTTCAACGAGATTTACCAGAAAATGCTAGCAAGTTAAAAATTGACTCACCAATTCTTTCACCGGCTGATTTTGCTAAAATTGCACATATTTCCAATTCTAAACAAAAGGTTGCGCTTATCAAGCTGGCTTATAACTTAACCGGACTAGCAAATGGGCGATTGGAGCGTGCTCTAATTGGAATTAATCAGCAAGCCGATGCAGCGATTGCTTCTGGCGCAACAATTTTGATTCTATCTGATCGTGAGGTAACCAAAAATCAACTGACTGTACCGGCTCTTCTAGCTGTGTCCTCACTAAAAAATTATTTGGCGGCCAACGGAAACGCCACAAATGCTTCCATTGTATTAAACACTGCGGAAGCAATTGAAACCCATCATTTTGCAACGTTGGTTGGGTACGGTGCAGCCGCGATATATCCGCGTGGTGCTTACAGAATTTTAGAAGCATACGATATGAATGATGCAACACATCAAGAAAACTATCGTGTAGCTGCTGAAAAAGGTATCGTTAAGATTATGGCCAAAATGGGCATTTCTACGATTCAAGGCTATTATGGAGCGCAATTATTCGAAGCGATTGGTTTATCAAAAAATGTAGTTGATACCTACTTTACTGGTACACATTCACGAATTGGTGGTTTAGACTTAAATCAAATTGAGGAAGAATACTTAAAACGCTATACAACAGCGTATGACGAATCTCAAGACGACCCAATTCCTTCAGGTGGTGCTTATTCACTACGAGAAGATGGTGAATACCATCTATACAATCAAATGATGATGTATAAATTTCAAACGGCGGTTCGGACTGGAAATGAAGAACTCTTCAAGGAGTATGTGGCTGACATTCATGAAGCGGAGCATGAACATCCTGGCACTATCCGGTCAATGTGGGAGATTGTGCCTAATCGTCAACCCATTGACATTCATGAAGTAGAGCGTATTGAAAATATAGTGAAGCGATTTAAGGTTGGTGCCATGTCATTTGGTGCATTATCTCAAGAGGCTCATGAAACGATAGCTGAGGCAATGAACCGATTAGGCGCTAAGTCAAATTCTGGTGAAGGTGGTGAGAATAGGAAACGTTTTCACACAATTAAAAATTCTAAAATTAAGCAGGTTGCTTCCTCACGTTTTGGTGTTAACGCAGAATACTTGATGTCAGCCGAAGAAATTCAAATCAAAATGGCGCAAGGGGCCAAGCCTGGCGAAGGTGGACAACTAGCTGGAAATAAAGTATTTCCATGGATTGCCGAAACACGTGGTTCAACACCAGGGGTACGCTTAATTTCTCCGCCACCACATCACGATATCTATTCGATTGAGGATTTAAAGCAGTTAATATTTGACTTGAAAGCGGTTAACCCATATGCCAAAATCAATGTTAAATTAGTTTCCTCAACAGGTGTTGGTACGATTGCAACTGGTGCGGTGAAAGCTGGTGCTGATACGGTGACCGTTTCTGGATATGATGGTGGCACAGGGGCGGCGCCACGAAATTCGATTCGTGATGCTGGATTACCATGGGAATTAGGGTTAGCTGAAACACACCAAATTCTATCCGCTAATAAATTACGTCAGCGAATGACTTTAGAAACTGATGGCAAACTGTTGACTGGTAGAGATATAGCTATTGCCGCTATGCTTGGTGCGGAAGAGTTTTCATTTGCAACCTTATCAATGGTGGCTATAGGCTGTATTATGATGCGTGTTTGCCATTTAAATACTTGTCCAGTGGGCATTACTTCTCAAAATCCATTATTGCGTTCACGTTTCCAGGGAAAACCGGAAGATATCATAAATATGATGACCTTTTTGGCACAAGATTTACGCGAGTTAATGGCTGAATTAGGGTTCCGCACCTTGGAAGAAATGGTCGGACATACAGAACTGTTGAAAACTCGCTTTACAACGAACAAAAAGTATAAGTCACTTGATTTTTCGAACATGATTGGTCAAGTTATTCCAATAGCACGAAAAACAAAAGACCCATTCATTGCTAAGCGACAATGGCCAGAATTAGATATGGCTGCCAAAGCAGCCATTGATAACACACAAACATTAACGATGTCTGCACCAATTGATAATGTATCACGTGCTGTTGGCGCTCGGATGGGTGGTTGGATAGCAGAGCGTTATGGAAATACCAAATTATCACCAGGACTCCTTAGATATACGTATACTGGCTCTGCAGGGCAGTCTTTTGCAGCCTATACGACACAAGGAATGGAGCTTAAGGTCATTGGAGAAGCCAATGATTATGTTGGTAAGTCATTATCAGGTGCGCGTTTAATTGTAACGCCACCAAAAGATGCAGGATACGATACGAATAATTCACCAATTATCGGTAATGTTGCTTGTTTTGGTGGATTTGCTGGTGAGGCATATTTCCATGGCCGCGCGGGTGAGCGATTCTTTGTTCGCAACTCTGGCGTTTGTGGTGTTGTTGAAGGCGTTGGGGATCACGGTTGCGAATATATGACGGGTGGCGTTGCTGTCATTCTGGGTAAAATTGGTCGTAATTTTGCTGCTGGTATGTCGGGTGGTATTGCTTATATTTATGATCCAGATCATCAAGCGGCTGCTAATATTAATCTGGAAATGGTTGATCTTTTTGAGATAAATCAAACACATGGAGACGACGTATTGTATAGTTTACTTCAATCACATGCAGCGTACACTGACTCACAAAAAGCTAAAGATATTTTAGCGCATTTTGAGGATGAAAAGGCTAATTTTATTAAAGTATATCCAACCGAATATCATCAGGTTTTAAACATTATGAATAAATATGAAACCGAAGGATTTAGTGGATTGACTAAGGAACTCAAGGCTTTTAATGAACTGATGCCAGAATATGAACGAGTACCAGAAACTGAAGAAGAATTAGAAACATTATTATCGAAATGAGGTAATTATAATGGCTGATCCATTTGGCTTTCTCAAATATGAACGTGTTGATAATCCTTATCGTAAAATTACTGAACGTATTAAGGATTTCAATTACATGGCAGAACCACTAGCGTTTGATCAACGAGTCGAACAAGCTGCTCGATGTATGAACTGTGGTGTCCCTTATTGTCATATTGGTGCGTTGTACGGCAATAAAAGTAAACAAATGAGTGGTTGTCCAAATGACAATCTAATTCCGGAATGGAATGACCTCTTGTATCGAAAAGAGCTCCATCAAGCTTGGTTAAGATTGGCAAAAACAAATCCAATTCCTGAGTTTACTGGAAAAGTTTGTCCTGCGCCATGCGAAGTGTCGTGTAATGAGTTTTTGAATGGTGCAGGTGTGACAATCAAAGACAATGAAGATTTTATTGTTGAATATGCTTTTGCGCATGGCTGGGTAGTTCCAGAAGGATTACCAGAACAGCGAACTGGTAAAAAAATTGCAGTCATCGGCTCCGGGCCAGCAGGGATTACAGCAGCTTGGCGCTTAAATCAATTGGGCCATGAGGTCACTATTTTTGAAAAAGATGAACGTTTAGGTGGCCTTTTAATGTATGGCATTCCAAACATGAAATTAGAAAAGTGGGTTGTTGATCGTCGTTTTAAAGTCATGTCAGAAGTCGGTATCAAATTTAAAGTTAATACAACGATTGGAGAGGATATTACTAAGGAACAATTAGACGCTGATTTTGATAAAGTCATTGTTGCTACTGGCGCATCGGTTGCACGAGATGTAGATGTACCCGGACGTGATTTGAAAGGAATTGATTTTGCACTACCATTTCTAAGCCAGACAACCAAAAATGTATTAAAAAACGGTACGACTACATTTGAAAAAACATTATCTAATCAGCAGGTGATTGTGATTGGTTCTGGTGACACGGCGACAGATTGTATTGCAACAGCGATTCGGCTAGGTGCAGAAAATGTAACACAGTTTGATTATCATACTGAAAAGCCGACAGATCGTACGACACCTTGGCCGGAATATCCATGGCAAAAGCAAATTAGTTATGGGCAGGCGGAAGCCATGGACACAGTTAACCAGGAATTAATACCTTATCAAACGCAAACAGTAGAATTTTTAGGTAATTCATTTGGAGAAGTAACTGGCGTTCGAACTGTTTTGATTGATGCCAATAAGCAAGTGATTTCGAATTCGGAAAAAGACTATTCTGCTGATTTGGTATTGGTTGCAGTAGGATTTACAGGTCTCAATACGAAAATATTAAATGATTTGGATATTACTCGCCTGAATGTCATGGGGACAACAAACCAAGAGAATTATATGGTAGCGGGTGATGCTAATACTGGTGCTAATTTGGTTATCACTGCTATTCATGACGCTCGTTTAGTGGCCGAGTTGGTTGATGCAAAACTTCAAAGTTTTGCTGATCGTTTTTCAGTTAAAGTAAATTAGCTAACGAATTAAAAATATTTTTCTTGTAAGCATTATTTTGATAGAATAATGCTTTTTTGAGTGTTCTTTATATCATTTTAAATACATGTTGCATCTAAAATCTATTGACAGGTTAAGTGAATTACTGTAAAGTGATTAACTAAGGTAATTACTTTAGTTAATCAAATGCGCAGAAAGAGGTATCGAATCCTAATTCAATTATATAAGATTCAATTTTAAAATAGTCAGCAACTGTGTAGAAGTGCATAGGCAGTTCGCGAAGCGAGAAAACAATTAAATTAATACGGAAAAATATTATGACTCAAAAAAAGATTGAGCAACGTGCATTTATGGTCGGACTTGCGATGAATTTGCTGATGGGCAGTTTGGGAATTGTTGTTTATTATATTACCCAGATTCAAGCGTTGTTCGTAGATAGTTACTTTACAATAATAACACTGGTTTCTGGAATCGCTGCAATTACGATTTCAAAGTATAGTGCCAGAACAAGTGAGCGTTTTCCAAATGGTCACTTCATGTTTGAACCAATGTATGCTGCTTTTAAATCAATGATGACACTGATTTTGTTAACGGCCTCCACTATTCAAGTAAGTCAAAAAGCATATCAATATTTCGTTTACCATAAAGGGGATGTATTAAACTTAACGCCGATCATTCCATATGAAATCATTATGGTCATATTATGTTTAACGATATCTTTGTTTTATAGTCGGCAAAATCGAAAAATTGGTCGTGCTAGTACGATGCTATCTGCAGAATCCAAAAGTACGCGAATTGATTCAATCATGTGTGGGGGGATTGGGTTAGCAGCCTTTCTAGTTTTATTGATTCCAAAAAATTCAATCCTAGGGTTCTTGCTATACACGGGTGATTTCTTTGTGACGGTAATACTAGTCTTATTTTCAATTACAACGCCGGTTAAAGTACTAAAAAATGCATTCATTGAAATCTGTGGCGGCCGGTTAATTGATGAAAACATTCAGAATGAATTTGAAGCATGCCTTAGAAAACACTTTGGAAAAGAAGTCATATTAACTGGCTGTCATATTTATAAAACGGGCATGTATTTTTCAGTTAAGGTGATGATTGATATTGTCGATGACGAAATTGGGACAGGATTGTTACGTGATAAAAAAGTCCGTATTTTAGAAGAACTTAAAGCATGTTATGAGTTTGTACATTTAGAGTTTGTGTATGCTTAAAAGAAAAAGGGGAAATCAAATGAAAATCAATGTTTATAACGAATATGATCCATTAAAAGAAGTCATTATTGGGGATGCAACAAAGCTATATTTTCCAGATACGCATGAAATAGAGCAGGAAGAACATACTGCAAAATGGAAACAATTTATGACAAAACATATTTATACTCTTTTGCGAGGTAAAAAAGTTCCGAGTTTCCTTGCTAAAAAATTTCAACGAGAATTAGCAGAATTCCAACGAATTTTGGAAACACATGGTGTCAAGGTACACCATGTTGATTCGGTAACCCCAACAAAGCTAGATCCCTATGGAATGGGGCAAATGTATGCACGAGATAGTGCTATGAGCGTTGGAGAACATTTTATTGAAGGAAATGTTCAAATTGAAATGCGAAAAATTGAACGACGTGGGTATCAAAGAATTGTTGCAGCTATTAACGATAAGAATCAGGTGCACACGTTAAATCAAAAGGATAAAATATATCTGGAGGGTGGTGACGTTATCGTTAACTATCCTTATGTATTCGTCGGCATTGGTAAATATGCTAGTAATGAAGCTGGTGCAAAATGGCTACAAAGTATTTTAGACAAGGACTATGAGAATGAAATCGTCGATAAACCGTGGAAAGTAGTACCAGTGTATTTGAATGATGATGCAATTTTGCACTTGGATTGTTGTATGACCATTATTGGTCCAAAAACTGCTATTATCCATAAACCTGTCTTAAAAGACTTACCGAAAGAACTGGTCGATTATAAATTTATTGATATTGATGCAAAAACCAGAAAAGAGATGGGTGGGAATGTTTTAGTTATTGGGCCTAAAAAAGTTATTGTGCAAAAAAGACATACAGCGTTGCAAGAGGCTTTAAAAAATGAAGGTTATACGGTCATCCCTATCGTGTTTACATGGCATTCACTATTAGACGGTGCACTAAGATGTGCATCATGCCCGTTAGTGAGAGAAAAAAATGAGTAAAAAGGGTGTTTAGGGCGACTTTTTACTTTTTTGCTGTCTACAGAATAAGAATTAAAAAGCGTAAAAAATATTTTTGATTGACATTGTAGAATTCTAATGATAAATTAGTTTTGTTAAATAATTTAATCTTCGGGGCAGGGTGTAATTCCCGACCGACGGTGATGGTGAATAACCTCAGTCCGTGACCCGCGATATTTTCGCGGTTGACACAGTGAAATTCTGTGACCGACAGTTAAAGTCTGGATGGGAGAAGATTTGAAATAGTTTAGACGATGCTTTTTTAGATTGTCTAGGTTTTTTGAATTAATCTAAACTACTATAAACCCGATGTGTATTTTTAACGCATCGGGTTTTTTGTCCTGAAAAATTCAGGAGGTAAGTATGAATGATTTAACATGGATGAAGCTCGCTGCAGATGAGGCAATTCGAGCAATGCCGTATCAAACTTTTGAAAATCCTAGGGTTGGTGCAGTAATTGTTAAAGATGGTCAGGTTATCACGACAGGATATCATGAAAAGTTTGGTGAAGCGCATGCTGAAATAAATGCTTTTAATCGTGTCAAAAACAAGACCGAATTTTTAGGTGCTACGCTTTATGTCACTTTGGAGCCGTGTTCCACGCAGGGAAAAGTAGGCTCTTGTGCAGTTCAAATTCAAAATTGGGGACTGAAGCGTGTGGTTGTTGGTAGCATTGATCCGAATCCGTCAACAAATGGAAAGGGAATTAAAATGCTAAGATCAGCTGGTATCACTGTCGATGTTTTGAATACAGTTGAAAATAAAGAGATCAACCCTGCATTTCATTATTTTTATACCACACGACTACCATATGTTCAGTTGAAACTTGCCATGTCTCAAAACGGATTTGTTGCTGAAAAATTTGGAAAACGAAAAAAACTGACTGATGAGCTAGCTGATACTGATGTACACCGAGAGCGTGCAACTAGAAGTGCAATAATGATTGGCAGCGAGACCATGATCACAGATCAACCAATGTTAACTGTACGGCACATCAATATCAGTCATAAACAACCATTGAGAGTTGTTATTGATCGTCGTGGACGGTTGCAAAATACAAACTTTGATTTTTCAAATAATTGGCTGATATATACGGAAAATGTTCTATTTTCAAAACAGCATTCTTATGTCAAATTAATGTCTGGTGCGCTTAAAGATATATTAATAGATTTAGCCAAACAAAATATTCAATCTGTGATGGTTGAAGGCGGACCAAGTTTGATTCACTCATTTTTGAAAGAAAACTTGTGGCAAGAAATGCTAATTTATACAACAGATAAAGTATTATCTAAAGATAGTCTGAAAGGAATATCTGTTAGCCAAAAGCCTAAAAATGAAGTGCAAGTTGGCAATGCTGTCAAAAAAGTCTATATCAATCATCAAGGGGGAACGCAATAATGTTTACAGGTATTACACAAGAAGTTGGTCGTTTAATAAGCATTTATCAGCGTAATGACAAAGAAATGCGCTTGAAAATTGCTGCATCCGAGGACTATTTTTCTGATAGCAGAGTAGGCGATAGCATTATGGTTGATGGCGTTTGTTTAACAATTAATCAGCTAGAATCAAATTATGCTGAATTCGATATTATGGTACCGACTTTTGAAACGACCATTGTTAAATTCTATCAAGTTGGGCAAAAAGTAAACTTGGAGAAAGCACTTTTAGTTTCCAACCGATTTGATGGTCACTTTGTTCTAGGTCATGTAGATCAGACAGCTGAAGTAGTCAAAAAAGAGTACAGTGAAGAAACCACATTGTTAACTTTTAAATTAGCAGACCGTCAACAAATAAATCAAATCGTCAATAAAGGTTCAGTTACTATTTCAGGTGTGAGCCTAACCATTGTTCAAGCGAGAGAAGATGTATTTCAAGTTGGTCTAATACCACTTACATTAACCAAGACAACTTTGGGATTATTGCATGAACGAGATTTGGTAAATGTTGAAACTGATATTTTGGCGAAATATTTAATGAAAGGAAAGTAATAATGACAAGTACTACAGAAAAAGTTAAAACAGCAGTTAAAGAGTTGAAAAAGGGTAAGCTGATTATTTTGAGCGATGACAAAAAAAGAGAACATGAAGGAGATTTGGTCGGTTTAGCATCATTTGTGACGGCAGCTACGGTCAATGAAGCCCTTTCAATTGCAAGGGGTGTTCTAGCTGTACCAATCACTAAATCTCGTGCTGATGAACTCGGGTTAGACCAAATGACGACGCATAATTCTGAAAAATTTGGGACAAAGTTCACTGTGAGCGTTGATCATATTGACAGCACGACGGGTGTTTCTGCGTATGAACGTGCTGCCACAATCAAAAATTTAGCTAATCTAAGTACAACATCTGTTGACTTTGAGACGCCTGGTCATATTTTCCCATTAGTCGCTGAAGATGGTGGCGTACTGACAAGACAGGGACATACAGAAGGGGCTGTTGAGTTAGCTAAAATAGCTGGTGTGCCGCCTGTGGCGTATATAATAGAAATTTTGGCACAAGACGGAAAAATGGCTCGAGAAAAAGAACTTAAAGAATTAGCGAAAAAACACGATATATTTCAATTATCAATGCAGGATCTAATTAATTACCGAGAAGACCAAAAACAAGCAGGTATTGACGAGGGACCAACGGTATATTTACCAACTCAATACGGTGATTTTCATTTGACGGAGTTTAGCGTGAATGATGAAGAAAAATCTGATTTGCTTATTCAAAGCAGTCGAAGTTTTGATCAAATTCCCTTAGTTCGCTTACACTCCGAGTGTTTAACCGGCGAAATATTTGGTTCACAACGTTGTGAATGCGGTCCTCAACTGAGAGAAGCGCTCAAAACAATAAATAAGCAAGGTGGGGCTCTTGTTTATCTTCGTCAAGAAGGTCGTGGTATTGGACTTCATGAAAAACTAAAAAGTTATGTGTTGCAAGAAAATAAGTTTGATACGTATGATGCGAATGTTCACTTAGGGCATTTGCCGGATGAACGGGACTATAAAAAGGCTGCCAAAATTTTGAAAATATCAGGATTAACCAAAATTCGCTTATTAACGAATAATCCGGATAAAGTACAGTCGTTAATTGACGAAGGTATTGAGGTTATTGAACAGGTACCCTTAATTACGGGCATTAATGATAAGAATGAACAATATATGCAAACAAAAAAGGAAAAATTTAATCACAAGCTGTGATTGACATTAAGAAGGTAAATAAAAATGATTTATAAAGCTAAGTTAATTGATCAAACAAATAAAAAAATTGCAATTGTGGCCAGCAAGTTTAATGATTTAATTGTTAAACAACTTATTTCTGGCGCGCAAGAATCTCTAGAAATGCATGGTATTGATGAGAGTAATATTGATATTATTTGGGTACCAGGAGCTTTGGAAATTCCAATGGTTGCGAAAAGAATAGCGCAGGTTCAAAAATATGATGGTATTGTAACACTAGGTGCTGTAATAAAAGGAGACACAGATCATTATGACCTTGTTATTAATGGTGTTGCTAACGGCATTTCTCAAATAAGTTTAAGTACAGATGTACCAATTGTTTTTGGGGTGTTGACTACAGATACTTTAGAGCAAGCACAGCAACGGTCAGGTGCCAAATCAGGAAACAAAGGGGCCGAAGTTGCACTCAGTTTGTTGGAGCTTATTAATATCTTTGAGCAAATAAAATCCATTTGATAAGCGTTTCTCATATTGCGGATATTGTTTTCATTTTCTATTCTTTTTTTTACGTATAATACAGCGTTTGTTCAGTTATGTTACAATAGAAGTATCATACTAATTAGATAAGAATAATCATTTTTATTCTTCTTTTATCATATTCTCATATATCATGAGAGAATAAATTTTGACAGCGAAGAGCGTAACTGAGTTACGTAGAGACATACAATGACTAATTTAAGATGGAAATGATTCATTTTTATCTATAAAGCGCAATGATCAATCAAGTGAGTGTTAGGGACTTCGCTTGAATTGATCATTATTGTTGCGCTTGTTCTTGAATAGTATGCAACTGCCAACACGAACACGCTGGGAAAAACGTGTCGTGGCCACATTTTATCATGTGGTTTTATAATCTTTCCATAAGCAGTAAACAAAAAGGAGGACACTAAATGGAAGCATTCCGAAGAGGTGTTAAGGAAACAATCGCATCGCATCACGTTGATATGGGGAAAGGCTTAGATGCTGAGCAAGTTTCTAAAAATCGTGAAGAATATGGTGCCAACGTTTTTGTAGCTGAAAAAAAAGTTTCATTGTTGAAAAAAATCTTAATCAGCCTAAATGATGTTGCTACAATTATCTTGCTAATTGCAGCAGTTATTTCGTTTGTTGCTACATACTTAGAAGATACTGGGAACTATTTTGAAAGTCTCTTAATTATTGGTATTGTCGTTATTAACTCGGTCTTATCAATCGTTCAGGAAGGAAAAGCTGAAGATTCATTAGCAGCCTTGCAAAATCTCAATCGAACGCAAGTTAAAGTTTTACGTGATGGACAGATAGAACAGATTGACGCGGATGATGTTGTGCTTGGTGATGTATTGGTTGTCGAAAATGGTAGCGCAATCGCCGCTGATGCCCGGTTAATTGAGGCTATTGAGCTTCAAGCTGAAGAGTCTGCTTTAACAGGTGAAAGTTTGCCGGTTGAAAAGAATGCAGATGCCACGTTTAAACCAGACGATGAAGTTGGTCTTGGAGAACGAATTACGATGGTATATCGTGGGACGACGATTGTTAACGGTCATGGACGAGCAATTGTTACAGCCGTTGGTATGCAGACTGAAATGGGTAAAATTGCAAGTCTACTTAGTAATGAGTCAAAAATTCCACTAACACCATTGCAACGACGTTTAGTTCAATTAGGAAAAAATATCTCTTGGGTAGCTATAGGTGCCGCAGTGGTTGTGCTTGGGCTAGGTATTTACCAGGGCATGGATTTGAAGCATATCTTTTTGACAGCAATTTCGCTGGCCGTTGCGGTTGTTCCAGAAACATTAGCAGTAATTGTTACAATGACGCTGGCGCTTGGCGTCCAACGAATCGCACAAAAGCATGCGATTATTCGACGGTTACCAGCAGTAGAAACCTTGGGAACAACGAATGTTATTGCTTCCGATAAAACGGGTACATTAACGCAAAATAAGATGACTGTTCGAAGGGTGTGGCAAGATGAACAGGATCATTTGACTAATATTGCAGATGGATTGGACGATGCTACTAAGGAAGTGTTATCTTTGGCAGCCATATCAACCAATGTTTCGGTTAAAACTGTTGAGGGACAGACTGTTTATGATGGTCTACCAACAGAAGTAGCGTTAGTAAGAGCTATTGATAAAGAAGCGACACGGGAAGAGTTGTTAGAAAAGTATCCGCTAGTCGAACAGATACCGTTTAATTCGACGAAAAAAAGAATGACCACCGTCCATAAGCAACCAGAAGGTGGCTACATTGCGATTACCAAAGGTGCATTTGATGTTTTGCTTCCAATGATTAAGCATGGAAATCGTGATAAAGCTGAAAGTGTTAACAAAACTTTCGGTGGACAGGCATTACGTGTTCTGACGATTGCTAAAAGAACATTTGATGTTATGCCGGAAGCGCCAACACAAGAATTTTATGAACAAGATTTGACATTGGTGGGGCTAGTTGGTATTATCGATCCGCCACGCCCAGAATCGGCACCAGCAGTTGAAAAGGCTCGTCTTGCAGGTGTTAGAACAATTATGATTACCGGAGATCACGTTGAAACGGCTAGTGCAATTGCACGTGAAATTGGCATTTTACGTAATAGGGATAAAACAATTACAGGTTCAGAGTTAGCTAAATTATCAGACAAAGAGCTAGATGGTAATGTCCAGAAGTACAGCGTATATGCCCGTGTAACACCAACTGACAAAATTAGAATTATTAAATCATGGCAACGTCAAGATGCAACCATTGCGATGACTGGAGATGGTGTCAACGATGCTCCAGCATTAAAAGCAGCAGATGTTGGTATTTCGATGGGTGAGACAGGGACAGATGTTGCCCGTGAAGCTTCGGACATCATTTTGACAGACGATAATTTTGCGACGATTATTAATGCTATTTCTGAAGGACGTGGTGTTTATGTTAAAGTTCGAAAGACAATTAATTTCTTATTAAGTGCCAATATATCCGAGTTATTAGTGATCTTGATAGCCATGTTGCTGGGGTGGGGCTCGCCATTGCTACCCGTACATCTGTTGTTCATTAACCTGGTATCAGATGGTTTGCCAGGATTTGCTCTTAGTCGTGAGCCAATGTTAACCAACGTTATGAACGAACCGCCGATGCCTAAAAATACTAAGTTATTTGCACAAGGGTTAGGTCGTCAAATCGGCTTAAATGCTGCTTTATTTGCGATTGTTACCTTGGCAGCTATATGGGTTGGGCAAAATGTTGCCTTTGGTGGTTTGCAAGCTAACGAACAAATTGGTCAAACAATGGCTTTCACCATTCTGTCATTGACTTCTATATTCCACGTGTTCAATATTCGTTCAGAAAAGACGCTTTTTGCTATTAGTTATCGTGCGAATCCTTCGTTAGTTAACATGGCAATTTTAGCGACAGTAATTACCTTGGTGATTACGTTAATACCATTTACACAGACGTTATTTGGTTTAACGGCGCTTTCATTAGGACATTGGATTGTGATTATAGTTCTTTCTTTAGCACCTACAATCGTTATTGAGTTGTTGAAGTATGTACGCCCAACATTGTTTAAAGTGTGATAAATGAAAAAGCTTTGTCCTTGAGACAAAGCTTTTTTGTTATATATTTTAAACCTATTTATGATCATTAATTCATAATATTTTGATGTACTTTTTTCTGGAAAAAGGTTTGGTAAATCAATACAATCATTGTCAGAATGATCAACAACCAGAATGCTGTTAAGAATGGGCCAGCATGTGTCGTTAATGAGTTCATTTTTCCTAATTCGCTTAAGAACAAGGGGGTTGAGAAAGACCCAAGATTTGCGCCAATTAATAGAGTTGAGTTAGCCAATGTTTCTGATCCTTTTGGTGCTATAACACTGACTAGCGAGAAAATATAAGATCCTACAAGTGGATATGACATACCGCAAACAACAGCACCAAGTGTGACACCAAAAACGCTATGAAAACTAACCATAATTAATGAACCGAGCGCCATAAATAAAATGCCTAATGGTAAAATAAATTTTTTAACAAAACGATAAATACGTCCGAAAAGTATGCCCATTACCATGCCCATCAGTGTATTAGCTGAAATAATCAAACTTGAAACGGCGCTTGATTTTGAAAGATCAGTGACTATAATATTTGGAACCTGAATAATAACTGCTGTAGTACAAGCAACCATGAACGCTAATAATACTGTCATAATGAGGACAGGTAAGTTAATACGCTGTTTATTATTATCGCTACCTAGTGGGATAGGTGGTTCTGGCACTACTTTTAAAAAGAAGGCTAGTAGTGGGAAAGCCAAAAGATAGATTAAAAATGAAGCATGCCAGTTAATTAGCACGAGTAAGCCAACGACAATGTTTAAAATTGAAACACCAATTTGTTCCGTAGCAGAACGAAAACCAA
Source organism: Leuconostoc mesenteroides subsp. mesenteroides ATCC 8293 (assembly GCF_000014445.1). Lineage (NCBI taxonomy): Bacteria > Bacillati > Bacillota > Bacilli > Lactobacillales > Lactobacillaceae > Leuconostoc > Leuconostoc mesenteroides. The sequence continues at coordinate 815,063 of NC_008531.1, forward strand.
GCATTTGAGAACGCGTAGGGTCTTCGTAAAATAAATCAATGATAGTGATGGCAAGTGAATTAAACAGGCCAATACCACACCCCACGATTAACCTTGAAATTAAAATTAAGATGAAACTATGGGAGAAAAACGGAAATACACCGGCTACGCCCGTTAAAATCAATCCAATTGTAATCGTCCTCTTAATACCAAGTTTTTTGGAAATGAAACCAGAGAGAAGTAATGTTATCATAACTGAAAATTGCTGTATGGTAGCAATCATATCAATTTGTGATACGGAAATATTTGGGAAACTCTTCGCCATTTCAGGTAATGCAGAGGAAATGGCTGTACCTGTTGTGATCATAACAGATACGGATAAAACAGCTAGAACAAAAATTTTAGAATGAGGATTTTTTTGATTCAAAATAGCACCTTCTTTTTGTCAGAAATTTTGATTATTTCGTCAAAAGATAAACTTTGCTTTCATATGGGCGTAAGATTGTTCCCTGATCATCTAAATAGTTATTGATTAACAATTCTGAGAACTTCGTTTGTCCATAGTCACGAGTGACTACTTTGTCAGTGAAGTTGCTCAAAACAAGAACAGACTGTTCTTTATAGTGACGAAGGTATGCGTATACCTGGTTGTCTTCAGAATCAATCGCTTCAAACGTTCCATATCTAACAATCTCTGAATCATGACGAAGTTGTATTAGCTTCTGGTAATGGTAGTAAACGGAATCGTTATCAGATAAAACATTTTCGGCATTGATTGCTGTGTAATTTTTGTTTGGTGCATACCAAGGTGTCACATTTGAAAATCCGGCATTTTGTTGGTTATTCCATTGCATAGGGGTTCTCGCATTATCACGTGACATATTAGCTAAATACTTTAGCATTGTTGCGCTGTCAACAATCTTTTGCTCATCAACAAACTCGTGATAAAAGTTGACTGACTCAATATCTTCATATTGTTCCAAACTCTCAAAATGACCGTTAGTCATACCTAGCTCTTCACCTTGATAAACGTAGGGTGTTCCTTGCATCATATGCAAGGTAGTTGCTAACATTTTAGCAGATAATACTCTGAATTCAGGTTGATCATTTCCAAATCGAGAAACTGCACGTGGCTGGTCATGATTATTCCAATAGAGACTATTCCATCCCTTGCCATCTAATCCAATTTGCCAACGATTTAAGGAAGCTTTCAACTCCACTAGGTTAATAGGTTCGTCATTCCATTTACCCAGTCGTACGTCCGGATTTGGGCTGAGGGAAACATGTTCGAATTGGAAGACCATGTTCAATTCATGACTATCTAATCCAGTATATTTAATCGCATCTTCAGGGGTTGAGCTTGGCATTTCACCAACAGTAATTGTGTCGTATTTGGACAGTACTTCGTCGTTCATTTGGCGTAAAAATTCGTTAAGTCGGTGACCATCTGCTACAAAATCCATTGTTGTTCCTGCAGTTACTGGTTCTGTGACATCAGGCAAGCCTTCAGGTTTAGAAATTAAATTGATTACATCCATTCGAAATCCATCAACACCTTTATCCAACCAAAAGCGTTCAATATCGAAAACTGCCTCGCGAACTTCAAGATTTTCCCAATTGAGATCTGGTTGTCCTTCAGCAAACATGTGTAGATAGTATTGCTTTCGTTCAGGAACATAAGTCCAAGCAGAACCGCCAAATGCTGCAAGCCAATTATTTGGTTCATGTCCGTCTACTGGATCCCGCCAAATATAATAATTGGCGTACTCGTTAGTTTGATTCTTGCGACTTTCTTTAAACCAAACATGTTGATCTGACGTATGATTAACAACCAAATCCATCATAATTTTAAGATCTAGGCGATGTGCTTGTTGAAGTAAATCTTCAAAATCCTGCATTGTGCCATAATTTGGGTTAATATTGCGATAATCAGCAATATCGTAGCCGTTGTCTTTATTTGGAGAGACATAAATAGGATTTAACCAGATGACATCAGCACCCAAGTTATGGATATACTGCAATCGTTGAGTGATACCAGCAAGGTCACCAATACCATCGTTATTACTGTCTTGAAAACTCATAGGATATATTTGATATACTACTGAGTCCTTAAACCATTGTTTTGTCATTGTTTGATTCTCCTTTTTATTTTGTACTCATAGATTACCACTTTGCGTAAACGTTTACAATTCATTTATACCAGTACAGTAAACGTTTACTTAGTGTAATAATTGATTTAATCATAAGGTCACGACAAGAATAAGAATTTATTTAATTTATACGATGGAGTAGTGTTGGGATATAATAAAATGAGGTAGTAAGTTAGAAAACGGGGTTAATGATGTCAGTTACAATTAAAGATGTTGCTAAAAATGCAAATGTTTCAATCGCAACTGTTTCCAGAGTGTTAGCGGGTAAAAAAGAGGCCTACTCTCTAGCAACTGAAAAAAGAGTTCATAAAGCAATTCAAGAATTGGGCTACAAAAAAAATAAAGCCGCAGTAGAATTGGTGACCATGAAAAGCAATGTTATTGCAATTTTGGTATCAACGCCCAAAACAAATTTTGCGATGAAAATCATTGAAAGTATTCAAAAAAATGCCTATAAGAAGGATTTGAGTGTGATAATTTTATTTGTGGGTGATAATGATGAAGAGACGCAAATTAAAGCACTTAATACTGTTATTGAGCGACCGGTCAAGGGCATATTATTAATTTCCGTAGAATTATGTGGTGATGCTATCAACCTACTAAAAAATAGTGGCATTTCGAATGTATTTGTTTCAACTGCAATGAGTAAAGAATCAAAGTTTGTTTCTTCAGATGATTTTAAAATAGGATATGAAGCAACCAAGTTTTTGATTCACAAAGGGCACAAAAAAATTGGTTTATCAAGTTTGGAAGTGGATAAATTTATAGGTCAGCAACGAGTAGCCGGCTATTTGTCAGCTCTGAAGGACCATCATATTCCTCAAAATGATGATTGGATTTTTGATGGCGATTACTCATATGAAAGTGGTGTAGCATCAATGCAATATTATGCATCACAAACAGATATAACAGCAGTTATTGGCGCGAGCGACTTGGCAGCAATAGGCATTATTAATACAGCGCAAAAATTAGATATTAATGTACCAGATCAACTAGCAGTGATCAGCATTGACGGCACCTATTTAGTTGATATTGTTAGCCCTCGTATCACGAGCGTCACACAGTCATTCTATAATATGGGAGAAACTGCTTTAAAAATGTTGTTTAGTAAAGGCAATGAGTCCAGTCACATTTATACCTCTTTTCAGATAGACGAACGCGAGAGTAGTTGAATAAAATGAGAATGATTTCAGAATATATTTGTACTAAAAAGACCCCTATACATTCATCATGTGATGTGTGCATGGCGGTCTTTTTACAGTTGCAGACATTTAGCGCGAAATGGACTTTATATGGGCTCGAAGTGTTATGACCAAACCAACAATAATTAAAAAAATACCAATTGCCGCACCAAACAATCCTATTGATGACGAAGCACTAGGTGAATTTTCATAGGACAGTAGTGCATATTGTGTCATCACAATGGCAACTAATCCATCAGCTAAATTTAATGATTTTAAATAAGTAATAATTGGACTACGAAAATGACGAGCTTTAATCCAGCCAACGATGGATGTCACAATTTTAGTGAAGCCAATTAGTGCAATTAGCAACACAATACTCTGATTATATCGTTGCGGTTCGTTTACGATATACATATAAATCGATAATGTAACAAGAGCCATGCCCAGTAAACCGTATAAGATACCACCTTCTCGCAAGTATCTAATTTCAATTTTTTCTCGCTCTAAGGGATTTATGTTTGAAACTCTAATTTGACGATATCGCCACAAAAAGTATGATCGAATAGCCAGTAAAATAATATAATAGCCACCAAATATTAAAAACCATAAAGATAAAAAGAATATACCAATAGTTAATTTGATAAGCGCAAATACCAAATTAGATATTGTGCTTGCGGCATTATATAGAACTACACGATCAGATTTTTCTGAAATGTGATGTCTTAAGTTGTGATGATCAATGATGTCATTAAATTTTGTCGTTATTTTTTTGATGAGCTGCATATGATTATCTTTCGTGGAATGATATATGGCGTCCAGTTAGTCAGTTAAAGAATTCAATTCTCATTGTATCAAAAATTTGCTGATAAAACGCAGTAACGCTTAAGATTAACAAATTGTAAACAAAAGTATCGGTGTTTTGATTAATAAAACGTCATTAACAAAACCGAAACAAAACCTTAGCAATTTATAAACAAAGTAATTAGATAATTAATTCAATCAAAAGGATAAAGGAGATAAGAGATGGCAATTGTATTAAATATCATTATCGGAGTTGTGACAGGGTTAGGTGTCGCATTTTTGGGAAATGTGGTGAAACAACCTGGTACAGTATTGAGGAAAAACATCACCCTTGGCACTGGTGTTTTGTTAGGTAGCTTGGGTGCAGTTTCGGCTGATCAACTACTAAATTACGGACCTACACTGATGGAAACTAACTTTGTACCAGCCATTGCAGGCGGCATAGTGTTATCATTTGTCGGCGTATACGCAGGAAAACGATGGGTACATTTAGGCACAAACTAAAAGGATAGTGGAATCTAATGAAGAAAAATGACTTTATAATCTTGCTAGGGTGGATTAGTAGTGGCTTTCTATTCGCAATTGGGATGTGTATGGTTTTACTACCGGAATGGGGCGTAGAGTTACAAGGTGCAATTCTAGGTGGCGTTGGTATTATTAGTGCTCTAGCTGTATTTTTGGCTAAACGTAAAATGGCAGGAAAAGCGTTATGGATTTGGAATACTAGAATCGTAGTAATCAGTTTGTTTGGTTTTGTTAGTGCGATCGTATTTGGATTAGGTATGGTAATGACAATGGTTTGGGGGATGATGACTTTGGGTATTATTCTAGGATTTGTTGGCGTACTGATGTTAGCTGCCTTGCTACCAATGGTTAAGGGATTTGAAGAATAAGGCTGAACTCAATTATTATTTTTAATATTAGAAAAGGTATTGTTGATTACATAACGATGCTTTTTTTGTGTCGATATGCGAACTTGTGTTCCCTTTTTCTATATGATAAGCTATTTAAATATTAAGAAAGAGGAATGATACATGAAAACAGCAGTGTTTCTTTTGTTAAACGAATATGCAGATTGGGAAGGTGCCTATCTATCAAGTCAATTAAATCAATTAACCGATTGGACAGTCAAAACTGCTTCCATTCAAAAAACTATACACTCCATTGGTGGTTTTCAGACTAAAGCAGACTACTCTATTAACGAGATTCCTCTAGAAACCGAGTTACTTGTTTTGATTGGTGGTAATTCATGGCATATCAACAGCCTTGAAATTACTAATCTAATCAAAAATCGTTTAGTCGCGGGGAAAACGGTGGCGTCTATTTGTGGTGCAGTTGATTTCTTGGCCAAAAATGGTCTATTGAATGATAAAGAACATACTGGTAATTCAGTATATTTGTGGCAGAGTTATGAGCAATATACAAACTTGTCTAGATTCTTGGAAGAACAAGTTGTAGTAGATGAACCTTTAATTACTGCCAATGGAACAGCAACCTTAGAGTTTACAAATCAAGTTATGAAAACAGTTCACGCACTGCCAGTAGATCAAATTGATAAAACAACCAATCTGTACAAACTGGGATTTTACAAGTATTGTGACAAATTCGGTAATCCCTATGCTTAGCGAATGAGCTTGCATTTATTCATGATTTGGTTTACCTTCAAGTAAGTAAATAAAGGACACGAATTATGAAATATAAAATTTTTATAGTTGAGGATAATCAAGAAATCGTAAGCCTGCTGAAAAAGGGTTTGATTAGTTGGGGACTAAGTGCAGTTAGTTGTAAAGATTTTAATCAAGTTGAAGAGGAAATTACAATGCATTCACCACATTTAGTGTTGATGGATATTAATTTACCTTACTATAATGGCTTTTTTTGGACACAGAAAATACGTCAAAATAGCATGATACCGATAATTTTTTTATCTAGTCGTGATGAAGAAAGTGATATGATTCTGGCTATGAATTTCGGCGCAGATGATTACATTACTAAGCCGTTTAACATAGATTTATTAATCGTAAAAATTAATGCATTGCTGAGACGCGAATATAGCTTTAGTGTAGAGAAAAAGCATTCTCAATTTCAAGGTTATACCTTGAATATTATTGATAATCAGTTAATATATGACAGTCGAGAGGTAGTTCTCTCCAAAAATGAAACAAAGCTATTGTATCTTTTATTTACTCATCCAAATCAACTTGTTACCAGAGAGGACATTATGGCTACTTTGTGGGATAACGAGATGTTTGTTGATAAGAATACGTTAGCGGTCACGCTAACGAGATTGCGTAACAAAGTAACAGAAATTGGATTTTCAAAGTATTTACAAACTGTCAAAGGTAAGGGGATTAAGCTTAGTGATTAAAAAAATATTTGGCTTAGCGTTGCAGTTTTTATCTGACTTTTGGTATCTGTACGCCTCATTTATGTTAACTTTTCTTTTGCTAATGTGGAGCGTGATTATGCGATCACTAAGTTTAGACTCGATGTTCGATGTCCTTTGGGGTGGTTGTTATATTTTAATTGTAATTACTTGTATTTTATTTTGGAAATGGTACCGAGCACACAAGGGACTGATTCAGTTGCTGTGCGAAGAAGAGGTACATACATTATCAAGCATTGCGACCTTGTCTAGTCACGAACGAATGTACCAACAATTAATTAAAAAGCAACAATTGCATCAAGAAAAAATGCAGGCACAGTTAAATGAAGATGCAAATGACATTCAAGATTACTATGCAATGTGGGCCCATCAAATTAAAGTACCGCTGTCCGTTTTAGATTTAATGAATCAAACTGGGACAATTGAAAAATATGAAACTAGTAATCAATTGTTAGTGATCAATCAGTATTTGGATATGATGTTGCAGTTTATTCGTTTAAAAAACTTCAATCAGGATATAGCGTACCAGGATATGAGTGTCCAAAAGTCTTTAAGATCGGTGATTAAAGATTATAAATATTGGTTCATCCATAAAGATTTAGCTGTTAGCATAAATGAATTTGATTTTTCTGTCGTTAGTGATGCCAAATGGCTTCGATTTGTATTTGAACAAGTTATATTTAATGCAATTAAATATACACCTCAGGGCAAAATAAATATTATTTGTCAAAATGACAATCAGGTCATTATTAAAGACACGGGCATTGGTATTGCGCAAAATGATTTACCAATGATTTTTAATCAAGGCTATACAGGATTTAATGGGCGCATTAATAGTAATGCGAGTGGCCTTGGTTTATACATGGTTAAAAGAATTTTAAATAATTTAGGTCACGATATAACCATTCAATCTGAAGTAAATGTTGGTACAACAGTCATAATTAATTTTCAACAAACTGTAATTAAATAAACCTTACAAAGTTGTAAGGTGTGGAGATGATATGTAAGGTTAATCATCTCTTTTTTAATTTAAAATAGAATTATGATAAACGATATAGGAGAATAAAATTCATGACACTACTTAAAGTTGAGCATTTGAAAAAAGAATATCAGAGTAAATTTAAAAATAATACAGTTGTTGCCTTGGCGGATGTCAGTTTTGAGGTAGAGAAGGGTGAGTTCATTGCAATCATGGGTGAGTCTGGTTCAGGTAAATCGACTTTGCTAAACTGCATTGCCACACTTGATCAACCAACAGCAGGAACTATTTCTTTAAATAATCAGAATTTCAAACATTTGTCAGATAAACAATTAGCTGCCTTTCGCCGAGATCACCTAGGATTTGTGTTCCAGGATTTTAATTTGCTTGATACAATGTCGGTTGCGGATAATATATATTTACCGCTTATACTAGCTAAAAATACAAATAATAAGGAGCAGAAACTGAGTAATCTTGCCAAACAGTTGGGATTACAGGATCTGTTGAATAAGTATCCATATGAGTTATCTGGCGGACAAAAACAGCGAGTGGCTATTGGCAGAGCGTTGATCACCAATCCAGAAATTTTATTAGCTGATGAACCAACAGGAGCTTTAGATTCTAAGAATTCAGCTGATATTTTGTCAATATTTGAACAATATAATCAGCAAAATCAAACAATATTAATGGTTACGCATTCTGCTTTGGCCGCTAGTCATGCTCAAAGAGTTTTATTTATTAAAGATGGAAAAGTGTTCCATCAGACATACCGAGGGAATAAAACGGAGCAAGAAATGTTACTGACAATTAGTGATGCCATGACTAATTTATTAGGGGGGATTGATTAAAATGTTGTATTGGAAATTAGCTTGGCAATCAATTGTAAAAAACAGGTTAGAGTACTTACCATTTATGTTAGCAGGCAGTGCTGCTGTCGCTTTGAACATGGTTATTCAGTTACTTATTTATTCAAAAGGGGTCAAAAAATTAGCAGCCAATGTATCTGTAATTGAAATGCTTACTTTTTCTCAAATCGTAATTGCTATTTTTTCTATTATTTTTCTGCTCTATACCTATAGTTTTCTAAGTAAACGAAAACAGTCAGAGTTTGGTCTTTTCAGCATTTTAGGGTTACAAAAAATTGATCTGATTAAAATTAGCTGGAGACAACAATTTATTTCTTTTCTGGCAGTTACTTTTTTTGGCCTCATTACTGGTGTTGTGTTCAGTAAAGTATTAATCTTACTATTTATGAAGCTCGTGGGTGGTACCGAATTCCAGCTAAACATCACAGCCGTGTCCATAGTATTTATTGTTGTATTTTTTATGATATGTTTTTTATTCTTGCTGATAACAGACATATTTTCGATTTTTAAACTTAAAACCATATCTTTATTGCATGCAACTAAAAAGGGAGAATCAGAACCCAGAAGCCATTGGGTATTATTTGGCCTTGGACTAGTCCTGCTAACAATGGGATATTATATTTCCTTAACGGTTCATTCACCTTTAAAAGCAATTGGTCAATTCTTTATAGCTATACTGTTAGTTGTTTGTGCGACATATATTCTGTTCATCGTAGCTTCGACGATTATTTTAAAAGTAATGAAACGAAATGGAAAGTATTACTACCAAGCAAATCATTTTATAACTGTGTCGAATATGTTATTTAGAATGAAGCAGAATGCAACAGGTCTGGCTAGCATTACGCTATTAACAACTATGTCGCTGGTTATTATTGTTACAACAGTTTCAATGTTTGTTGGACAAGAAGACTACATCAATCAACAATTCCCGCGGGCTGTTATTTTGACAAGCTCATCTGACCGTAAAGTGCCCATTAAGTCTGTGAGAAAAGTTGCTAGTAATAATGGTATAAAAATAGACAAACCCTACAAATTAGAAATTAGTACTGCGATAGCTGGGGATTTAACGACTCAAGGGAAGCTACAACCTTTAACTGGTGATTCCGTTGGGAGTGCCGACAATTTGTCTGAAATCCAGTTCATAACAGAAAAACAGTATAAATATATGGCCAATAATAGCTCAAACAAGTTAAAGGCTAATGAAATATATGTCTATGATAGACAAGGAACATTCAATGGGGGCAATATCACTTTTTTGGATAAAAACTACCATGTGAAAAGCGTGTTGAAAAAGATTAAAGGGATTCCTAGCGTTCAGCCTAATATGACACATTCACTGATAGTAGTTGTGCCTTCTAAGAGTGTTACAAGTGCTCTAGGAAACGAGTTTAATGATTTAGGTGATACGAAACAGAATATTACTTATAAGAACCAGTTATTATTCAATGTCACAGGTACTGAGCAGCAAAGAGAAAAATTCTTAAAAGAGGTATCTCAAACATACAATATTACGAGTGAAGATAGATTTTCAACAATATCTGTATTAAAAGAATTTTATGGTGGCTTTTTCTTTATTGGTTTAGTATTCTCAGTTAGTTTTATTATGGCAACTGGTTTGATTATTTATTATAAGCAAATATCTGAGGGACGTTCTGACCAAAAGCAATTCGATATTTTGCAAAAAATAGGCATGTCCAGTCAAGAAGTTAAGCAAACCATTCGTTCACAAATCATTTGGATATTTGGTCTGCCTGTGGTTGTCGCGATTATGCACTTATGTTTTGCGATGCCAATGATTCATAAAATTCTGCAATTGTTTGGTATAATTATTGGTCCAGTAGTTTATCTGACCACTGTACTAACAGTGATCTCGATAGTCTTAATTTATTACTTAATCTATCTGAAAACATCGAAAACATATTATCAGCAGGTTTCAAGAAAAATATCTTAGAAGTGTGTTAGAAAAAATAAAAAAGCGATTTCAATCACTGAAGTCGCTTTTAAAATTTGGAAAAATTAAACTTATAAAAATCAATTAAAGTTTTTTAAAACTGCAGTTGCTTGATCGGTAATCATTTGCGACACGATTTTAATTGCAGGAATTCTTTTTTGTGGCTTACGTTCTAAAAGGTAGATTTGTCTCTTGCTTTTAATATCGAAATCATGAATAAAAATTCCATTCATATCAGTACCCGCAGTAAGTGCTAAGGAAGGCAAAATGGAGATACCGAGTTGTGATTTCACTAAGCTTTTTATAGCATCATAACTGTGAATTTCACTAACGACATCAGGGTCAAATAAATTTTCTCGGCACATTTGGATGATATGATTGGATAAATATGTATTCTTGGGTTCTATGATCCACTTTTTTGATGCTAAGTCTGAAAAGTGCTTAATTGGGAAAATACTTTTATCGTCTTTACTTGAGACTACTAATAATTTATCTTCGCCAATATTGGTCGATATGATGTCTGAATTGGGAAAAGTGACCTTTTTTTCAAAATAACCGGTTAAAACAATATCAAATTTGTGTGACCGAAGTCCTAATAGGCTTTGGTCGGGTTCTTCTTCATATATTCTGCATTCTATACTTGGAAAAGTTTGATTAATCTTTTTTATGACAGGAATAAGTATAGAATTTAATGCGCTGGTGAAAGTTGCAATTCTAACAATGCCAGTAATTTCACTTTGTCGTGTTTTAAAATCATTTTCGATCGTTTCTAATTCAGATAAAACTGGCTGGGCTCTCTCCACTAGTTCTTGTCCAGTTTGGTTCAGATAAACTTTCCGTCCTTGTTTTTCAATCAGCGTTAATTCTAAATCGTCTTCAAGGTCTTTTAATTGCTGTGATATTGTTGCAGGACTAACAAATAAAGCCTCAGCAACTCGATTCATTGTTCCTAGTTCGGCTAGGTGGGTTAAAATTTGCAGTTGCCAAATATTCATTCATATTACCTCAATCATTTAGAAAAACTGAACTATATCGTCAGATACTTTATCTTTTCATTAATTTTATATTGCTTTAAAATTAATTTCAAGTTAACTATTAATTGAAAGAGGTATCTGAATATGATAGAAGCATTTGAAAAATCACAGGAACCGTGGGCTGATGTAGAAAAATATGTTGGTCGGTACGCTGGAATGGATTTTAGTCCCGATATTGTTGATCACGCAAAAGGAACCTACTTGTTTACAGAATCAGGTGAAAAAATACTTGATTTTACATCAGGGCAGATGAGTTCTACATTAGGACATTCAAATCCGGAAATTGTTACGACTTTACAGCAAACCGTACAACGATTGGATCATTTATATAGCGGAATGCTTTCGCGACCTAATATTAATTTGTCTAAAAACATTGCCAGTAAAACAGGGGAAAATTTAAAAAAAGTTATTCCGTTGTCGACTGGGTCGGAAGTTAATGAAGCCGCTTTGAGAATGGCTAAATTGGTCACAGGAAAATTTGAGGTTGTCTCTTTTAATAAATCATGGCACGGTGTGACGCAGGCTAGCGCTGGTGCTACCTATGCCTCAGCTAGAAAATCAGGGGCACCAACGTCTCCAGGTCAACTTTCAATTCCAACGCCGTATACATACCGTCCCAATTTTTTCAATTCAGAAGGAGAATACGATTGGCACAAAGAACTAGATTATGGATTTGAAATGGTTGATGCACAATCGGTTGGTAGCCTAGCGGCTTGCATTGTGGAACCAATTGTATCGGGTGGTGGTATTCTGGTGCCCCCAAAAGGATACTTGGCAGCACTAAAAGAAAAATGTCGCGAACGTGGTATGCTACTGATATTTGATGAAGCGCAAACTAGCTTAGGTAGAACTGGTGAATGGTTTGCATATCAGTACGATGACGTTGAACCTGATATTTTGACTTTATCAAAAACATTGGGTTCGGGTCTACCCTTGGCAGCATTAGTTACGACGGATAAAATTGAAAAAAAGGCTCATGAAAAAGGATTTCTTTTTTATACATCGCACGTAAACGATCCCTTGGTAGCAGCTGTGGGTTGCACAGTTATGAATATTATTGAACGTGATAATTTATGCCAAGTAACTAAGGAAAAAGGAAATTATTTACATGACGGATTGCAGAAACTAGTCGATGAATATGATATTGTTGGGGATGCTCGCGGTCGTGGACTTCTGCAAGGATTAGAAATTATAAAAAGTAAAAGCAATAAAGAAAGATCTGAATTTATTGGTGATGAAATTACAAAACGCTGTTATAAACTAGGGCTTCATATGAATATTGTTAATCTGCCAGGGATGGGTGGTGTGTTCAGGATAGCTCCACCATTAACTGTTAGTTATGAGGAATTAGATAGCGGTCTGGCAATACTAGAACAGTCTATTAAATCTGTTCAAAATGATATTAACCTTGGTAATTTATAGAATACTCAAAGGAGAATAATTATTTTTGAAAATATTAAAATGATCAGAAATTACGATCCCGCCATTTCTTCTAATTTGCAAATTATTTTAACTTATTCTGGTTTGCATGCCGTTTGGTTTTATCGCATTAGTCATCAGTTGTGGCAACTCAATTTGAAGCTTCTTGCGCATCTATGTTCGCAATGGGGACGTTTAATCACGGGAGTCGAGATACATCCTGGCGCGCAAATTGGGAGACGTCTGTTAATTGACCATGGTTCTGGAACTGTGATTGGTGAAACAGCAATTATTGGTGATGATGTTATTTTATATCATGGTGTAACTCTAGGCAGCACCCATCATGCACTTGGAGATACAAGTCGCCGGCACCCAAAAATCGGCAATCACACATTGATTGGTGCCCATGCTACTATTTTGGGAAATATTACAATTGGAAATCATGTGAAGATTGGAGCTGCAACAGTGGTCTTACATGATGTTCCAAGCCACGTGACTATCGTTGGTAATCCTGCGCATATATTGCACAAAAATCCGAATATCTAATAAAATAATGTAATATTATCATAATTGTGTTAGAATGTATGATATTCTAGACGTTATGAGGGGGAATTATGAGTGTTTACTTTGAAAGTACGATAGAGAATCATCTTGCTATCGCGGTGACCGAACTAAGCCATGCCGATGAAATATTTGAGTTACTCTATAATGATCAAGAAAACATCGGTCAATTTCTTGGGTTTGTGGCATTAACAAAAACAAAAGAAGACGAAGTTAATTATATAAAGAAAAAAATGCATGGTATCGCAGATGGTACTGATGCCTTGTTTTCAATTATTCGAGATAATCATATTGTGGGTGTAATTGATCTTCATTATATTGATTCAGAGAACAAAAAAGCAGAGATAGGATATTGGCTACATTCAAAATTCCAGCATCAGGGTATCATGACCAAGTCTGTCCGTAAGATTTGTGAGTATGCTTTTGAAAATATTGGTTTGAATAAGTTATCATTGTTTGCCGATGTAGAGAATATTGGCAGTAATGCAGTTGCCAAACACGCAGGTTTTTCATATTTGGCAACTCATCCGGATTACTATGTTCATCGTGGTCAATTGCGCGATATGAATGAGTATTATCTACTCAAACGAGAATTTTAAATGTAACAATTAAGCATGAAAACAGTATTGTTGATTAACCTGCTATATAATTAAGCTAATTAATAGTTAGTTGAATGTAGAGAGGAGAATCATGTCACATAATCAAAAAGAAAGTAGTAAGGCTTTGAAATTGGGCATTGGCACCAACAAAGTGGGCGGTCATAATTTATTCGAGGGCCTACAAGATGAAGACGGCTTTGATATAGTTCGGGAAGCATTGGATTCGAAGGTCCAAATGATTGATACAGCTTATATGTATGGTCTTGGTCGCTCAGAAGAAATCATTGGTGAAGTTCTTAAACATTATCCCCGCTCAAGCTTTGAAATTGCTACTAAAGCGGCACAAGATCCAGACAATGATTTAAAAATAAATAATACACCAACTTTTCTTAAAAAAGCAGTTGATGATGCCTTGGCAAGACTTCAGACGGACTATATTGATATTTTCTATATTCATTTTCCTGATGAAAACACGCCCAAAGATGAAGCAGTTGCTGCTTTAAATGATTTGAAGAAATCTGGGAAAATTCGTGCAGTCGGTGTGTCAAACTTCAGTTTAGAACAAATTAAAGAAGCTAACAAAAATGGTCAAGTAGACTATGTAGAAGATGCATATAGTTTAGTGCACCGCGAAGCGGAAAATAAATTATGGCCATACTTGCAAGAAAACCATATTGGTTTTGTGCCATATTTTCCATTGGCTTCTGGATTGTTAACAGGAAAGTACAGCTTGGCGGATGCTGATAAGTTTGATCAGTTTACAAAAGAGCAATTTGAAACAATTATCTCTGCCTTAAAACTTGTTGAGAAAATATCGGAAAATCACAATGCTTCAATTTCGCAAACTATTCTGGCTTGGTATATTGCTAATCCCAGTATCAGTGCGGTTATTCCGGGGGCGCGTAATGCAAGCCAAGTGACCAATAACGTTGCTACATTAAACATTGACTTAACTGAAACAGAATATCAGCAAATTGACACTGCCTTTGAAAATTTTTAGGTAGTGTTGTACTATAAATTTATATGAAAAAGCAAGTCATATTACTGACTTGCTTTTTTACGCTATTCACACTTTAGAAAGAAGGAATGGATATGGAAAAATATCATCGTGCATTTGGCGTTTATGGCATTATTTATTCAAGCAGCAAAGGGATTGTTGTCATAAAAAAGAATGGTGGACCTTACATTAATCGTTTTGATTTGCCGGGTGGTAGTTTAGAAGATGGTGAAGAATTATCGCTTGCTATTAAACGTGAAATAGCAGAAGAAACAGGTTTGACGGTTCAGAAATATAGTCAGTTGGGAATTACTAGTTTTAAATATCCTTGGGATTATTTAAATTACCACTATAATCAACACATCGCTGTATTTTATGATGTTGAAAAGTTGTCTGGCAAAATTGAAGAGATAGCACCACAGTTTGATGGGCAAGATTCATTAGGCGCTGTTTTTATACCGCTTGAAAATATTAGTATTCGTAATGCTTCACCATTGGTTTTAAAAGCAAAGGAATACTTATTGAATAATCGTCGTTTTGAAGATGAAGATACGATATTTGATGAGTGGACCGTGTTGGAAAATGCTGTATTTTAAGAAAAGTACTGATTGTTAACAGTCAGTACTTTTTTATTGATGACTTTTACGATATTGATAGGGAGTATTTTCAGTCCATTTTTTAAATTGTCGTGAAAAATGAGCGGGATCTCGGTAACCCAGCGCTTCACTAATGTCAATCACACTCAAATCAGGCATTTGCAGTAACCGCTTGGCTTGGGCAATTTTTAATTTTGTTAAATATTGTCGTGGCGCGTATCCATAAATTTTTCTAAACACTTCTCCGCCATAACTTGGACTAATTTTTAAATCACTATAAATTTTGTCGATACTTAAGCGTGACGAATGATCGCTAACAATGAAATCTTCGTTAAAATAACTGTGGATATTTTTTTGCAAAGTAGTTCTTATACCATAAGCAATTGAACTGGCTATTTTAAGTTGTGAGGAGTTAAGTGGTGTGTGTTCTAATATTTCACTAGAAAATAATTGGAAAATAAAATCAGACAGTAACACGTGAAGTTTCAACTCGTCCTTAAAAGTGTACGCCATATTCTTATTTAGCACATCCCGTAATTTGTCCAAACTTTTTATAAGAGGGATATTTTTTAGTGAGCCGTTAGGAAAATTAAGGATACCCTGATTTATTAAATTTGTGACGAATCGTTCATCATCTAAATTGAAATGAAAATTAAAGTAGGTTGTATTTGTTAGACTTGTTGTTTCGTGCCATACATTGGGATATAAAACCATAATATCTCCAGATTCTAGGCGAATTGTATTATCAAAGGCCGTTACATTGATTGCGCCTTCGACAATGTAAAATACTTCAAATGCCAGATGACGTTCAGAAGGGTAGTGCCAGCCAGATTTGATATCTTGCTGATGACCGCCAAAGAAAGAGATGTTCCAATCTAATGCGGGTAATCGTATTGAGCCTTGGAGCTCTTTTTTTTCGAATGATTTCATTTGATAACCTCAAAAAGGGCTGTTTTATCATAAATAAAGCGCTTACATTTAAGATAATTATGCCCCATAATGAAAGCGTTATCAAGAGTTGTAATTTTATTCTAACACAAAGGAAGGAATAGTATGAACAAAAATAAGGAATTATTGTTTGGCGTTGCCTATTATTTTGAGTATTTGCCCTACGATCGTATTGATCAAGATATCAAAATGATGCAAGAAGCTAAAATTAATGTCGTCAGAATTGGAGAAAGTACTTGGAGTACCTACGAACCACAAGATGGTGTATTTGATTTTAGCAAACTGATTTATACGCTAAATAAAATGAGGGATGCAAAGATATCGGTTATTGTGGGCACGCCGACGTATGCATTTCCTACTTGGTTGGCTAGGAAGTTTCCTGAGGTGCTTGTTGAAAATAACGGGAACAGGTTACCTTATGGTGCCAGGCAGATAATGGATATTACCAGTCCGATTTATCGATATTATTCTGAGCGAATCATTCGTCATATGTTGCAGGAAACGGTTGATTACGAGAATATCATTGGCTATCAAGTCGATAATGAAACCAAGCACTATGGTACATCTGCAAGTCACGTACAGGCCGGTTTTGTTGAAGAAATTAAAGAAAAATTTTCTGGTGATCTTGATACATTCAATAAAGAGTTTGGTCTTGAATATTGGTCGAATCGTATTAACACATGGGAGGACTTTCCGAATGTAAACGGTACAATTAACGGCAGTTTAGCAGGTGAGTTTGCAAAATACCAACGTTCATTAGTGAAGGAATACTTAAGTTGGCAAGTTGACTTGGTCAATGAGTATAAAAAAGATTTTCAATTTGTAACACACAATTTTGATTTTGAATGGCGTGATTATTCGTATGGCATTCAACCAGATGTCAATCATTTTGAAGCAGCTGAACCGTTAGACTTTGTGGGAATTGACGTCTATCATCCCTCACAAAGTCAGCTTACAGGGACAGAAAATTCTTTTGCTGGCGATGTTGCGCGTTCAATTAAGCATCAAAATTATTTGGTGCTAGAAACGCAGGCACAAGCATTTAAAAGCTGGACACCATATCCAGGACAACTTTATCAACTTGCTTTTAACCATATCGCCAATGGCGCGAACATGATTGAATATTGGCACTGGCATTCTATCCATAATTCTTTCGAGACATATTGGAAAGGGTTACTGAGTCATGATTTTGAACCAAATCCAGTTTATGAAGAGGCTCAAAAAGTGGGACATGACTTTGAACGTTTGTCTGATAAGTTAGTCAACTTAAATCATGGAGCAGACGTAGCGTTTGTGGTAGATAACGAAAGTCTCACAGCAACATCTAGTGATTGGATAGAGTTTGCGATTGGAAAAGACGTAAACTACAATGATGTATTTCGAAGATTGTACGATACATTTTACAAATTAAATGTCCGAACCGATATTTTGAATCCAAAGACAATTAATTTGAGTGATTACGCATTAGTTGTCGTACCAATGTTATATGTCAGTGACGAAAATTTTTTGAAAGCGTTAAATCAGTACATTCATGACGGTGGCAATGTATTGTTCACGTTTAAAGACGGTGTGACTGATGAACATGTCAAAGTGCGGACTGATATACAACCAGCAATTATTCGAGAAGCAATTGGTGCGCATTATCACATGTTTGTCGACCCCAACGGTGAGACATTAGAAGATCAAACTGGCATATTTGAAGATACTGATTTGCACATCAGTGAGTGGGCTGAATTGCTCGAGAGTGACGGAGCAACAATTTTGGCCTCATATAATAATCATTGGAAAAAATTTGGTGCTATTACAGAAAACAAATATGGTAATGGTATGGCATGGTATTTAGGTGCTTGGCCAAGCCAGTCTGTTACGAATGCTCTAGTAAAGCATGTTATCAATCAATCAGGAATTTCCCAATCTGATTATGATGTAACTTTTCCAGTGATTGTTAAATCAGCAAAAAATGAGTACGGCGCGAACATTGATTTTCTGTTCAATTTTTCGGATACGAGTACAAGCCTTGCTACGCCTTTCTCAGGTATGGAGCTAATCAAACAAGAACATATGGCTCAAGGTAGTCAAGTGACATTGCAACCTTGGGATGTAAAAATTATAGAAAGAAGTAACAGATAATGGATAAGACAGTAGATGCTCAAATTAAATTGGGCAAAAAAGATGGATTTCGATTCACGATATCCTATTTCTTGTTCTCATTGTTGTGGATGGCTGGATTGGCAATTATAGCTGCAGTTCTTTTGCCACAACATTTGCGAAATGTGGTAGGAGCCGAAGGTTCCACAGCCGTGTTTGGTGTTTTAAACGCAGCAACCGCCATAACCTCATTATTATCAAACTTAATCGTTGGTAATTTATCAGATCGCACGCGTTCTCGCTTTGGCCAACGTACACCATGGATTGTTGCAGGTGGTGTTATCGGCGGTGTATCCTTGTTTGCTATCGGTCTGTTTCAAAATGTCTGGTTGATCGGTGTTAGTTACTGTATCAGTATGATTGGTTTAAATATGATGATTGCGCCAGCTATGGCGACTCTGTCAGATCGAGTTCCTGAAAACTTGCGTGCAACGACATCAGCCTTTTATTCAGCTGGTACTACCGTTGGAACGTCGCTTGGAACCTTGATTGGTGCCCGCTTTATTACGTTACAGACCCCAGGATTTATTACAGCCGGTATCCTAATGGGTATTGCAGGTATTGCGACAGTTATCGTTTGGCCACACGAGCGTTCTGCAAAGTCATTACCATCAGTTACAGGTGGCGTTAAGGAATTATTAGCTTCATTTCGTCCACCGCTTAAAGGCGCCCGTGATTTTTGGTTAGCCTTTACCGGTAGGTCATTATTAATTTTTTCATACTACATGATTTTGAATTATCAGTTATATATTTTGTTAAGTTATATTGGTCAAAGTGAAACAGCTGCTGCTGCGACTATTTCGGTCATGTCAATCGTGACAATGGTTGTCGGACTAGTTGGTTCACTAGTTTCAGGAAGTTTGTCAGACAAATTTGGCCGTCGAAAGCTGCCAGTAAATATTGCAACCTTGCTCATGTCAATTGGGTTTTTGTTACCATGGATTATGAAGTCACCATTCTCAATGATTCTGTTTGCAGGATTCTCAGGACTAGGTTATGCGGTTTATGGTGCGGTTGATCAAGCGTTGAATATAGATGTTTTGCCTAACAAGAATGAATCGGGTAAGGATTTAGGAATCTTAAACATGGCAACCACATTAGGCCAGACAGTTGGTCCAATTGTTACGAGTATTTTAGTTGGATTTGGTGGATATAATTTGGTATCTCCAACAGCTGTTGTTTTTTCTGCACTAGCTATGATATTTATCCAAATGATTAAGTCGACAAAGTAAAGGAGAATTTAGACAATGATTAAAGGTGTTAATTTAGGTGGATGGCTTGTTTTGGAAAAGTGGATGGCGCCACAATTATTTGATGGTGTGGAAGCAGAAGATGAGTATTATTTGCCACGTGACTTAAGTGAAACAGAATACAGAACGCGCATAAATATGCACCGGGCTAATTTTATTACGGAGGCTGATTTCTTAAACATCGCTAGTTTAGGAATTGACACGATACGTATTCCAGTTCCTTATTTTATCTTTGGTGATGTGCCACCATTTATTGGTGCTATCGATTATCTTGATAAAGCCTTTAGTTGGGCTGAAGCATATAACCTTAAAATTTTAATTGATTTGCATACAGTTCCTGGGAGTCAAAATGGTTTTGACAATGGTGGTATATCTGGCGTTCAGAACTGGGCACAACACTCAGACCAAGTAGATTTTGCTATTTCAGTTTTGTGTCGTTTGGCCGAACGC
The DNA here is from genome assembly GCF_000014445.1 of Leuconostoc mesenteroides subsp. mesenteroides ATCC 8293. Lineage (NCBI taxonomy): Bacteria > Bacillati > Bacillota > Bacilli > Lactobacillales > Lactobacillaceae > Leuconostoc > Leuconostoc mesenteroides. Next base: position 835,361 of record NC_008531.1, read on the forward strand.
TATGGGCATAGAGTTGGATTATATGGTATTGAAGTATTAAATGAACCTGCAACGGCCGAAATGTTTCAAACAATGCTTGATCGGTATAAGCCTCGTGATCCGGAGATGGCATTGGAAAACGCACCGATTACCTTTAAGTTTCTATACGAATTTTATAAGCAAGCATACATCAAATTACGAGAAGTACTGCCGCTCGACAAGGTGGTTATGTTTCATGATGGGTTTGATATTTCAAAATGGGCGGACTTTTTTAAGAAAAATGAATTTGAGAATGTTGTATTAGATACCCACCAATACCTAATGATTGCTGAAATGAAGACAGGCGAGTTAACACTTGATTCGTATCATCAATACATGAATGAGATTGGGGATGCGATTGCTAAGGTTAGAGAATTCGTTCCAGTAGTGGTGGGTGAATGGACTTTGTTTAATTCTTTGGCCACAGGTTCAGACACCAAAGGTGGTGTTAGTCCTGTTCAACAGGTGTTTGATCAAGAAGTAGAAATTGATCAAAACAATGCACTGAGTATTTATCAAGATCTTTGGAACTTACAAATTGAGCAGTGGCAACGTGTCGATGGTTATTTTTTCTGGAGTTACAAAATTAATATTGACACAATTAATGATAAGGAATGGTTCGGCTGGGATTCTTGGTCACTCGAAAGGTCTGTCAACAAAAAATGGGCCAAGATTTAAACATACTGAGGCGATTAATTGAAAGAGAGTGATCATATGTTAAAAATAAAAAACCCGATTATTCCTGGAATGGCACCTGATCCATCCATCATTAGGGTAGAAAATAAATATTATATTGCTACTTCAACCTTTCATTGGACACCTGCAATTCAGCTATTTGAATCAACTGACTTAAAAAATTGGCAATTAATTGATCATGTTTTGAAAAAAGAAGAGATCTCTTTGAAGGGAACAAACACACCAGCAGGAATTTGGGCGCCACATCTATCCTATGATGCACACAAAAAACGTTATTGGATTGCTTATTCGCACATGTTAAACATGGCGGGTCGAGAATTTAATGCCGATTCGTATGCGCTTTGGTCGGAAAGTATTCACGGCCCTTGGTCAGAGCCAATTTACCTCACATCAATAGGCTTTGATCCATCTATTTTTCATGACGACGATGGCAAGAAATATATTGCTATCTTAGAATGGGAGTCAAGGCCAAATTATCAAGCACCAGGGCATATTGTCATAGCTGAATTCAACTTTGAAAAGCAGAAAATTGTTGGTTCGTGGCATCGAGTGACTACCGGATTTACTTCAAGGGGTGCTGCTGAAGCACCAATAATTTACAAAAGAAATGGTTACTATTATCTTATGATTGCAGCTGGGGGTACAGGATATGCCCACGGTGTCGAAATTGGCCGATCAAAAGACATATTTGGACCTTATGAATCACATCCTAGTGGCGAACCAATTATTACTTCCTCACCGGAACACCTTTTTTCCCTAGGAGATCCTGATGCTGGGCAATTTGAGATGTACAATCCAAATTCTAATATACAAAAGTCGGGCCACGGTTCTTTGGTGGAGACACCTAATGGTGAGTGGTACGTTGCCCATTTGATGTCACGCCCATTACCTGGTACGACATTAAATCCATTAGGACGAGAAACTGGTATCCAGAAAGTAAATTGGACGGCAGACGGTTGGTTACAAATGGCTGACGGCACAAATTTTGCTAAGGAAAATATCGATGGCCCACAACAAGAAGAAGCGACAATAAAGTATTCTGAAGATATCACGGAGTACTTTAATGAGCCTCATTATGACAAGCGATTTTTATCCCCGTATCGTTTTCAGAACAAAACATGGGTCAATCATTTGGGAAATACAAATTACTTAAGAATTTATGGCGGCGAGTCACTTTTCTCACAAATGAATCCAAGTATTTTAGCTACACGAGCTACATCGTTCACTTATTCTCTAGAAACTGAAGTGGAAATTCATCCAGATCATTATTCTGAATCAGCTGGAGCAGGGCTATATTATGATGCTAATAATTGGTTGTATGCAAATTTATACTGGTCAGAATCATTAAACGCGATAGCATTAGGTTTAACACAAGCAAAGTTGGGTGAGAAAAAAATTTATCAGTATGTTAAGGTGCCTATTTCAAATGGACACGTTCAAATAAAATTTGTCTATAATTTTGGTGAAGCGACAGTGTTTTATAGAATGTCTACCGACGATGAATGGCTGATATTACTAGAAAATGTTGATGTTAATTATTTATCTGATGAAGGGGTTAATGGTGAAAAAGGTGAAATTGGAGGTTTCACGGGGCTCTTCAACTTCATAGCGGTCACTGATGCACATCAGCATGATGGTTACGGCGACTTTTCGTTCTATAAAGTGACGAGTCTTTGATGTATTATTTGTTTTAATAATAAATTCCAACATACTAAGTGTGTTGGAATTTTTATAAGGTGTTATCTAATTATTTGCTAATAAACCTCTTAACATTCAAAAACAGATGTGATAGGATATTTATATCGCTTCAACCGACTAAAATTTTAGGAATTGAGAATAATCCATGTCGTTATCACAACAACAATTGAATGATTTTTGGAGTGGCGTAAAGGCTTCCCTGCCAACCATGCTAGGTTATATTAGTATTGGCGCAGCATTTGGAACAATAGCTGGCTCAGAACACTTTACTATTTGGCAAGTCTTTTTGCTGTCAGCGATTTTTTATGCTGGTTCTGGACAGTTTATTGTTGTTAGTATGCTGGCTGCCAATGCTTCTATTAGCAGTATTGTCATGATGGTTTTTTTGGTTAACTTTCGCATGTTTTTACAATCATTAACGGTTACACAGGTTTTTCCACGGCAATCTACAGTATCTAGTTTGCTTATGGGTAGTTTAGTAACTGACGAATCATTTGGCATACTATCTGTGAATATTGCTGCTGGCAAGGAAAGATCAGTGATGTGGATGCATGGCTTAAATATTGCTTCGTGGGCAACGTGGTGGCTAGCTTGTGTTATTTTTGCAGTAGTTGGCAAAAACATTACTGATCCTGCAGCATTCGGCTTGGATTTTGCTTTAACGGGAATGTTTGCCGGACTTTGGTTGCTGACAAGCATTTCTATGTTCCAAAATCCGAAGGAAAGCAAGTTTAAGGTGCTGTCAATTATAATTGTTTCTACGGCTTTGTTATATATACTTATGTATTTCTTTAGCGCAGTTGTGTCTGTATTGATAGCCTCTGTTTTGGGAAGTTTTTACGCCGTTTTGGTAAATAGAAGTGAGGGTAAGTGATATGAGTGATACGAAATTTTATATCGTCCTTCTAGGTAGTATTATTGTGACACTTATTCCTAGAGTGATACCTTTTTTTATGGCTAAGTATATTAATTTTCCAGATTGGATGACGACATTTTTAAGGTATTTACCGTTAGCAATGATGACAACACTTATGTTTCAAAATATATTTGTTGTTCATGGGTACGGGCATCTGGCGACAGTTAACTTTACTGCTTTAGTAGCATTGTTGCCTGGTTTAATTATTGGTTATTTTAGGCGTTCTCTGATGGCTGTAGTTTTATTGAGCGTGCTAGTAATGGCTTTGATGAGATACTTTAATCTATAAGTAAAATTCCATATCAATTTAAGTGGATTTTGGCTGAGTTAATACTACTACTAGTGCCGGTGTGATAAACTCTATATATAGATCAATTTTATTATGGACTACTTTCTAGACACGCAAACACTGAAAGTACACAATAAAAATATGAGAATTAAAATAAGCATACCAAAAAGGAAACTGAGCGCTGATTATAAAATTTTCATAGCGCATTTTTATTAAATATGGCAAATAAATATGAAATTGTTAAAAAAGACATTTTAGAAAAAATATTGAGCGGAGAATACGATAAAAATCAACAGCTGCCAACAGAGAGCGAAATGATGACAGCATTTTCTGTCAGCCGTTATACCGTACGACGTGCTATTTCTGATTTAGAAAATGAAAAGTATGTTTATCGTGTGCAAGGTGGCGGTTCGTTTGTGGCTGATTGGTCGGCTGCAAAAAAATATGAGGAAATTCCCAAAGTAATTGGTATCTTATCTACTCATGTGGCATCTTATATTTTTCCAGCAATTATTGATGGTGCTGATCAAGTGCTATCTGAAAATGGATTTTCGCTTATTTTGGCTAACACCCATAACGACCCAAAACGTGAACGCACAGCATTAACAAATTTGATGAGCCAAAATTTGGGTGGATTAATCATTGAACCAACACAAAGTGCCATCGATACACCTAATATTGATTTGTATCAAAAAATTGCGCAACTAAATATTCCGATGGTTTTCATTAATGCATCATACAATAATTTTGAAGGTACCACGTTGGTCAGTGATGATAAAAATGCAATCTATCAGGTAACGGAATATTTGATTAAACGCGGACATAAAAGAATCACAGGTGTATTTCAAGTTTCTGATGTTCAAGGTATTCATCGTTTGAATGGCTTTCTTCAGTCGTATCAGAACCATCCGAATATCTTACCAGAGAGTTCCTCGATCATGTATAAATCTGATGAAGTGAATGAAGCACTTCAAAATATGCGTGAATTGTTGGTGAAAAATCCAGATCAGAGGCCCACAGCCGTCATCGCGTATAATGATCAATTAGCGATACGCATTGTCGATTTGATTCATGAGGTGGGGCTTAAAGTACCACAAGATATCTCCGTGATTGGTTTTGATGATTTCCAATTATCACAATATTTGTCTCCTAGGTTGACAACGGTGTCACATGCTAAAGAGAAAATGGGACAAGATGCAGCAAGGTTGCTGTTACAGAAAATCAAACATCATAAGGTTGAGTCGATTGTCTATCATTCTCAATTGATTGAAAGAGAATCAGTAAGTGATATTAGTTAAATTAAACGGCTAAAATAAAGCTAACTAGAATCTATCTTCTAGTTAGCTTTTTTGTGTTTTTAAAAATAAGTTATCGTATAAAAATATATTTATTTGACTTATACGGACAAATGTTTTATAGTTTGTTTGTAAGCGTTTCCAAAAAATGATTATTCTAGATAGTATTGTTTGATTCCGAGTCGCTTCAAAATAACTAATGTCGCTACAAGTACAAATACAGAGGATGAAAAATGGCTGATATAAAAGATTACAAGTTTTGGTTTGTGACAGGATCTCAATTTCTGTACGGTCCTGAAGTACTGAAACAAGTTGAAGAAGATTCAAAAAAAATTATTGAAAAGTTAAATGAATCAGGTAATTTACCTTATCCAATTGAATTTAAAACTGTTGGTGTGACAGCTGAAAACATTACTGAAGCAATGAAAGAAGCAAATTATGATGACTCTGTTGCTGGTGTTATCACATGGGCACATACATTTTCACCAGCTAAAAACTGGATTCGTGGCACGCAATTGCTCAACAAACCATTGCTCCATTTGGCAACCCAAATGTTGAACAATATTCCATACGATTCAATTGATTTTGATTATATGAACTTAAATCAGTCAGCACATGGTGACCGTGAATATGCATTTATCAATGCTAGGCTTCGATTGAATAATAAAATTGTCTTTGGACACTGGGCTGATGAAGCCGTTCAAGTACAAATCGGCAAGTGGATGGATGTTGCGGTTGCTTACGAAGAAAGTTTCAAAATTAAAGTAGTTACTTTTGCTGATAAGATGCGTAATGTTGCGGTAACTGATGGTGACAAAATCGAAGCGCAAATTAAATTTGGCTGGACGGTTGACTATTGGGGTGTTGGCGACTTAGTGACGTATGTTAACGCAATTGATGATGCTGATATTGATAATCTATATATCGAACTTCAAGATAAGTATGACTTTGTTGCTGGGCAAAATGATTCTGAAAAATATGAACATAATGTGAAATATCAATTACGCGAATACCTTGGTATCAAGAGATTTTTGACTGATAAAGGTTATTCGGCTTTCACCACTAATTTTGAAGACTTAGTTGGCCTTGAACAATTGCCTGGTTTGGCAGCACAGCTTTTGATGGCAGATGGATTTGGATTTGCCGGTGAAGGGGACTGGAAGACGGCAGCCTTAACACGTTTGTTAAAAATTGTGTCACATAATCAAGCGACAGCATTTATGGAAGACTACACTTTGGATTTGAGACAAGGTCACGAAGCAATTCTCGGATCACATATGCTCGAAGTGGATCCAACGATAGCATCAGATAAACCACGTGTTGAGGTGCATCCTCTTGGAATTGGTGGTAAAGAAGATCCCGCTCGTTTGGTCTTTAGTGGACGTACTGGTGATGCTGTTGATGTGACAATTTCTGATTTTGGTGATGAGTTTAAGCTAATTAGCTATGATGTCACAGGAAATAAACCAGAAGCTGAAACACCATATCTACCAGTTGCTAAGCAATTATGGACACCAAAGGCTGGTTTGAAAGCGGGTGCAGAAGGTTGGTTAACAGTGGGTGGCGGACATCACACAACATTGAGTTTCTCTGTTGATTCTGAACAGCTGACAGATTTGGCCAACTTATTCGGTGTCACATATGTAGATATTAAGTAAAGGGCATAATCATGGAAAATGGATCCACAAAAAGAATCGCCAGTTCATTTATATATTTCTTTGGTGCATTTGGCGGCATTTTATTTGGTTACGATATTGGCGTTATGACTGGCGCTTTACCATTTTTACAAAAAGACTGGCATCTAACAGATGCAGGAACTATCGGTTGGATCACTTCAACCCTTATGTTAGGAGCAATTCTTGGCGGCGCATTAGCTGGACAACTGTCAGATAGATTAGGTCGTCGTCGAATGATACTGGCTTCATCATTTATCTTTGCAGTTGGTGCAATTATGGCTGGTGTTTCTCCAAATAATGGGGTGGTGTGGTTATTAATTGCTCGCTTCCTCTTGGGCTTAGCAGTTGGTGCAGCTTCGGCATTAGTACCTTCATATATGTCCGAAATGGCACCTGCCAAAAATAGAGGTCGGCTATCCGGGTTGAATCAGCTGATGATTGTTTCTGGAATGCTTTTATCATATATCGTTGACTATTTGCTACAAGGCTTGCCGCATACGATTGCTTGGCGATTAATGCTTGGATTAGCAGCTGTGCCGGCAATCATACTTTTCGTTGGTGTTCTTCGTTTACCTGAGTCACCACGATTTTTAGTGAAAACGCACAAATTAGCCGAAGCACGACAAGTGTTAACTTATATTCGTACTGCCAGTGAAGTGGATCCAGAGCTAGAAGACATACAAAATACTGTAGCAATTGAGTCCGGTGCGCAAAAAAATATTACTTTAAGTACATTATTTTCCAGTAAGTATCGATATTTAGTCACCGCGGGTATTGGTGTGGCAGCTTTCCAACAGTTTATGGGTGCCAACGCAATATTTTACTACATTCCGTTGATTGTTGAAAAAGCAAGTGGACAAGCTGCGTCAAGCGCATTACTATGGCCAATCGTACAAGGTGTGATACTTGTCCTAGGCGCGTTGTTGTATATGGTAATAGCAGACAAGTTCAAACGGCGTACGCTACTGATGGTCGGTGGAACCGTAATGGCATTGTCATTCTTAATGCCATCAGCACTCAATGCATTGGTGGGTGCAGACAAGTTTCCACCTATGCTGATAGTGGTATTTCTGTCAATATTTGTTGCTTTCTATTCATTCACTTGGGCACCACTCACCTGGGTATTAGTTGGTGAGGTATTTCCGCTAGCAATTCGCGGTCGTGCTAGTGGATTGGCATCGTCATTTAATTGGCTTGGTTCCTTTGCTGTAGGGTTATTATTTCCTATCATGACGGCTGCCATGCCGCAAGCAACGGTATTTGCTATCTTTGGTGTAATTTCAATCATCGCCGTCTTATTTATTAAGTTTGCCGTACCCGAAACTCATGGCAGAACGCTTGAAGAAATAGAAGCGCAAGGAACAAACCATTAAAGAGTATTCGATAGATAAACTGGTTCAGTTGAAATAGGGAAATCGCAGAGCGGGCATCTTGTACTGGTTGGCGTTTTTCCATAAAGGAGAGCATATTTATGGCAGATGAAAAAATAGAACAAGCGATTAAAAATGGTGAAGTTGCACTTGGTGTTGAATTTGGTTCGACGACGGTAAAGGCAATCTTAACAACTGAAGATTTCAAAACAATTGCTTCAGGTAGCTATGAATGGGATAACAGTTTGCAAGATGGGCTGTGGACATATGCGATAGATGATATTTGGCTGGGATTGCAAACAGCTTATAGGAATCTTAGAAAGAAAGTATCTGTCGATTACAATGTTGAGATAAAACAGATTAACGCCATGGGATTTTCAGCGATGATGCATGGTTATCTAGCATTTGATAAGAATAATGAATTATTGGTCCCTTTTCGTACATGGCGTAATGCCATCACTGAAGAGGCATCGCTAGAATTGACAAAATTATTTGAATTTAATATTCCACAACGTTGGAGTGTTGCCCATCTTTATCAAGCTATTTTGAACCAAGAGACCCATGTCAAAAACATTGAATTTTTAACAACCTTGGCAGGCTACGTTCATTGGCAATTGACTGATCAAAAAGTTATAGGTATCGGTGACGCTTCTGGAATGTTCCCAATTGATGAGAAAACTGGGAGCTACAGTCAGCGCATGCTGAGCCAGTTTGATTCTTTGAAGTCTGTCCAACAATATAATTGGCACATTCAAGACTTACTACCAAAGCCATTAACAGCTGGTGAGGTTGGTGGGTACTTAACAGAGAAAGGGGCGAGGTTACTTGACCCTAGTGGCAATTTATCAGCAGGAGCAACTATTGCACCTCCGGAAGGAGATGCAGGAACGGGTATGGTGTCAACTAACAGTGTTAAAAAACGTTCTGGAAATATTTCAGTAGGTACATCAATTTTTTCTATGATTGTACTAGAAAAAAGTTTACAGCACGTTTATACAAATATTGATATAGTGACAACGCCTACCGGCTCGCCAGTAGCAATGGTTCATGCCAATAACTCAGCATCTGATTTGAGTGCGTGGGTCAAACTATTTTCGCAATTTGCTAAGATGATTGGCAGTAATATTTCTACCAGTGAATTATACCAAGCACTTTTTAATACCGCGTTGACGGAAGCAGAACCAGATGCTGGTGGTCTGTCTGGTTACGGTTATTATTCTGGTGAGAATATTACCGCGGTCCCAGAAGGACGGCCATTATTAGTGCGACAGCCAGATTCTGAATTTACTATTGGTAATTTGATGAGATTTCATTTTTTCACAGCATTTGGTGCTATTAAAATCGGTATGCGTATTCTATCTGACGAAAAAGTTTTGACAGACAATATCGTGGCGCAAGGAGGTGTCTTCAAAACGCCCATTGTGGCACAAAAATTATTAGCCGCAGCACTAAATACCGATATTACCGTAATGAAAACAGCAGGTGAAGGTGGCCCATGGGGAATGGCCGTGTTGTCTTTGTACACGATAAATAAAAAAACAACTCAAACTTTGGATGATTTTTTGGATAATAATGTGTTTATCAATGAAAAATACGAAACCTTATCTCCTGAACCTGAAGATGTTCAAGGATTTGAACAGTTTATGGAGCGATATGTCGCAGGGCTAGATATTGAATTGACAGCGATTAAAACATTGCCATCAAAAAAAGAGAAGGAGTAAACGTTATGTTAGAAGATTTGAAAAAAGAAGTTTACGAAGCTAACATGGCTTTGCCAGCTAATAATTTAGTGACTTTAACTTGGGGAAATGTTTCCCAAGTTGATCGCGAGAAAGGGGTTTTTGTAATTAAGCCTAGTGGTGTTGATTATAATGACCTCAAGCCTGAAGACATGGTGGTTGTTAGTTTAGATGGGCATGTTGTGGAAGGAAATTTGAATCCTTCTACAGATACCCCAACCCATGCATTTTTGTACCGACATTGGACTGATTTGGGTGGAATCGTTCACACCCATTCAAAATGGGCTGTTGCCTTTGCTCAAGCAGGAATACCAGTTCCTGCTGCTGGAACAACCCATGCGGACACATTTTATGGGGATGTTCCAGTCGCTCGGCGTTTGACTAAAAATGAAGTAGATAGTGAGTACGAACTAAATACTGGGAAATCAATTGTACGCGCGTTTGAAAGTGAAGATATTGATCCCATGGCAGTTCCGGGTGTTTTGACGAATGATCATGGACCATTTACATGGGGGAAAGATGCTATGGATGCGGTTCATAATGCTATAGTTTTGGATGTTGTAGCTGAAATTGATTATCATACTATGAGCCTTAATCCTTCGCAAGATATTCACGTACCACAATATTTGTTAGACCGTCATTACTATAGAAAACACGGTGTAAACGCATATTACGGACAAAATACTCATTGAAATATAATTTATTAAGATAGTTAAAGTTAATAAAAAAGAGTCCTTGATTTTTCAAGAGCTCTTTTTACATGTTAATCGTGTTATTTTTTAGTGTAGTAGGACAGTATTCGATCAAATAACTGAGTGGTATTAACATCGTTTAGATATTCTGTAATATTATAGGCTTCTTTTATTTTCTTTTCATTATTATAGTAAATTCCGGTTAGAAATAATTTCCATAATTGTTGATTGGTGTTGAGTGATATTTTTTCCATTTCCAATTTATTAAGTAAAAAAGTAGTAATATTATTTTCCTTCTGCATGATACTAGTTTCCAAATATTTAATTATCGTATTAGTAATTATATCAGGGTAGCACATAACATTGGATTCGCTGTTGTATTGTGACAAAATGTCTAAGAAATACGATTTCGTTTTCTTAACAGGAAGCATATTAATAGTAGATTCAAACAGATAAATATCGTAGAGACGCCAATTAATAATTTTATCAAAATATGAAAAAAGTATATTTTGATCAATTTCATCTGCTGATTGAAAGAAAAGATGATAAATAGTTGATTGTACCATTAGCATACGATGCTTTGTTTCTATATCTAATGATTTATGATGCTTATAGTGTGAAAATATTTTACGTAATTCATCAATGCTTCCCTGCATGTATAGCTTATCTAGGTTATTTCTAAAAGTTGTCGTATTTTGATCCGGACCAAATATACTATAGAAGTATTCCTCAACGGTAATCTCAAGTTTGTTACAAAGAATAAATATGGTTTGAGCATTTGGCAAAATTTGCCCATTTTCTATTCTGGAAACCATGGCCTGAGAACCAACAATATCGCCCAGTTGCGCTTGAGACATATTTCTCAATTTTCTCTTTTCTTTGATAATGTTGCTCTTAAATTCTCTCATAATTACAAATCCCCATCCCGTTGCTATATAAAATTTAGTAACTAAAAACTAGCACGGTATGTGCTAGTTTTTTTACTTTATTCAATATTGAATATGCTATTATGCATAAATTACAAAAGAGAAGCAGAAGGCTTATAGAATGAAATGGTAAAGGTTTGACATCTTTATGAGTACTTTACGGTAAGAATATGAAGTGAGGGAAAATTTCATGAGAGACAAAAGAATAATATGCGATCGTAAAAAATTGTATAAATCTGGGAAACTGTTAGTGACAGCCGGTATTTTTTCTGCTGTGATATTTGGCGTTTCCACAACTAACGTAAGCGCTGATAGCACTAACAACACTGGTGTTACGGTGTCACAAGCACCAGATAAAGTAGCGGACACAACAGCTACAACAGATAAAGTAGCAGACACGACGGCTACAACGGATAAAGCAGCGGACACAACAGCTACAACAGATAAAGTGGCCGACACAGCAGCTGCAACGGACAAAGTAGCGGACACAACAGCTACAACGGACAAAGTAGCGGACACAACAGCTACAACAGATAAAGTGGCCGACACAGCAGCTGCAACGGACAAAGTAGCGGACACAACAGCTACAACAGATAAAGTAGCGGACACAACAGCTACAACGGACAAAGTAGCGGACACAACAGCTACAACAGATAAAGTAGCGGACACAGCAGCTGCAACGGATAAAGCAGCGGACACGACGGCTACAACAGATAAAGCAGCGGACACGACGGCTACAACAGATAAAGTGGCCGACACAGCAGCTACAACAGATAAAGCAGCGGACACGACGGCTACAACAGATAAAGTGGCCGACACAGCAGCTACAACAGATAAAGCAGCCGATACAGCGGCTACAACGGATAAAGTAACCGACACAACAGTTGCAACGAATAAAGCAGTGGACACAACAGCTACAACAGATAAAGTGGACGACACAACAGCCACAACGTCAGAAAAATCAAAAAGTATTAAACAAATTGATGGTAAAACTTATTTCATTGGTGATGATGGTCAGCCTAAGAAAAATTTTACAGCCATTGTTGACGGTCAAGTATTATATTTCGACAAAGATACTGGTGCTTTGACATCAAATAGTAGTCAATATACCGATGGTTTAGTCAATATAGGAAATGAGCATAATGCGGCTTATTCATTGTCTTCGGATAGTTTTACACAAGTTGATGGCTATCTAACGGCTAACAGTTGGTACCGACCTAAAGATATATTAAAAAATGGTACAACTTGGACGGCTGCAACAGCAAACGATTTTCGACCATTGTTAATGTCTTGGTGGCCAGATAAAGATACCCAAGTTTCATACTTAAAATATATGCAATCTGCGGGATTATTATCAGATGACGTTGCATTATCAAACAATGATAGTATGAACAGTTTGACGGATACGGCTATGACTGTTCAAAAAAACATTGAAGAAAAAATTGGCCTATTGGGCAGTACTGACTGGCTTAAGGCCGATATGAACCAAATGGTTGATTCACAATCGAATTGGAACATTAGTAGTGAGTCTAAAGGAACAGATCATTTGCAAGGTGGTGCGCTCCTATACGTTAATAGTGATTTAACACCAAATGCCAATTCTGATTATCGTTTATTAAATCGAACGCCAACTAACCAAAAAGGTCAAATTACAACAAATGGTAATCAAGGTGGCTATGAGATGCTGTTGGCCAACGATGTTGATAATTCTAACCCAATTGTTCAAGCTGAACAATTGAATTGGTTATACTACATGATGAATATCGGTAGCATCGCCCAAAATGATCCAACAGCAAATTTTGACGGTTACAGAGTTGATGCTGTTGATAACGTGAATGCTGACTTGTTGCAAATTGCTGGAGATTATTTTAAAGCAGCATATGGAACAAATCAAAGTGACGCTAATGCAAACAATCACATTTCCATCTTAGAAGACTGGGACAATAATGATCCAGCGTATGTAAAAGCACAGGGGAACAACCAATTAACCATGGATTTTCCAATGCATTTGGCATTGAAGTATTCATTGAATATGCCAAGTAGTGCTCGTAGCGGTTTGGAACCAGCAATTTCAACAAGCCTAGTAAATCGTGCAGCAGACGCCACAGAAAATGAAGCCCAACCGAACTATTCATTTATTCGTGCACATGATAGTGAAGTACAAACGGTTATTGCTCAAATTATTAAAGATAAAATTAATCCTAGTTCCGATGGATTGACTGTCTCAACAGATGAAATTGCCAAAGCATTCGAAATATATAATGCTGACGAATTAAAGGCTGATAAAGAGTATACCGCATATAATATACCCTCATCATATGCATTGATGTTAACTAACAAAGATACAATTCCTCGTGTGTATTATGGTGATTTGTTTACGGATGATGGACAATATATGTCTGCAAAATCACCATATTATGATGCACTTACTTCATTGCTTCAATCGCGAGTAAAATATGTTTCAGGTGGTCAATCTATGAATATGACTTACCTTCATAATAATCAAGGCCTTTTGACGTCAGTCCGCTATGGAAAAGACGCCATGACAGCTAACGACACTGGTACAAGTGAAACGCGCACACAAGGTATTGGATTAATTGTCGGCAACAAAACTGATTTAAACCTGAATAATGATGAGCAAATTGTGCTTAACATGGGCGCCGCACACAAAAATCAAGCTTACCGTGCATTAATGTTAAGTACTAAAGATGGCTTGAAAATTTATAATAGTGATGACGAGGCACCGGTATCGTATACAGATGATCAAGGCCGTTTGATTTTTAAATCTGATGTGGTTTATGGTGTGAGTGATGCTCAGGTTTCTGGTTATTTAGCAGCTTGGGTGCCAGTCGGTGCAAACGATAGCCAAGATGCTAGAACAGAAAGTAGTACAACAGCGTCAACAGATGGTAATACCTATCATTCAAATAGTGCCTTAGATTCTCAAGTTATATATGAAGGTTTTTCAAACTTCCAAGCCATGCCAACACAGGCCGATGAGTATACCAATATCAAGATTGCCGAAAATGCACAATTATTCAAGAGCCTTGGGATAACAAGCTTTGAATTGGCACCTCAATACCGTTCAAGTACGGATAACAGTTTCTTAGATTCAGTTATTCAAAATGGCTATGCCTTCACGGATCGCTACGACATTGGTTATAATACGCCTACAAAGTACGGTACAGTTGACCAACTATTAGATGCTTTAAGAGCATTGCATGCCCAAGGCATTCAGGCTATCAATGATTGGGTCCCAGACCAAATTTATAATTTGCCTGGCGAAGAAATAGTGACAGCCAGTCGAACAAACGGTTCGGGAAAGGTGAATGAAAGTTCAGTTATTAATAATACGCTATATGATTCTCGTACTGTTGGTGGCGGAGAGTATCAAGCAATATATGGAGGTGCTTTCTTAGATAAGTTAAAACAAGATTATCCTGAGTTATTTGAAACAAAACAAATTTCAACAGGTGAAGCAATGAACCCTGATGTCAAAATCACAGAATGGTCAGCTAAGTATTTTAATGGCTCAAACATTCAAGGACGTGGTGCATGGTATGTTCTCAAGGATTGGTCAACAAATCAATACTTTAATGTTTCAAGTGGTAGTGAATTTTTACCTAAGCAACTGTTAGGCGAAAAAACAAGTACAGGGTTTACCAACGTGGACAATGGCAAGACTGAGTTTTATTCTACGAGTGGCTACCAAGCAAAGAATACATTTATTCAAGATAATGACAATTGGTATTATTTTGATAATGATGGCTATATGGTTGTTGGCGGTCAAGAAATTAATGGTAAAAAATATTATTTCCTACCAAATGGTGTAGAGTTACAAGATGCTTATTTGTCTGATGGGACTAGTGAGTATTACTACAGTAGTGATGGTCGTCAAATTTCTAATCAATATTATCAAGGATCAGACAACAACTGGCGTTATTTCTTTGCAGATGGTCATATGGCTGTAGGGTTAGCAACAATTACTACAGAAAATGGTACAACAAATCAACAATATTTCGATGCAAATGGTATGCAACTTAAGGGCGTAGCTATAAAGGATACTGATGGCAATGTGCACTATTTTGATGGTAAGACAGGAAACATGGTTATAAATTCCTGGGGCAAAATAAGCGATGGTTCATGGTTATACTTAAATGATAGCGGTGTAGCGGTCACAGGACCGCAAAATATTAACGGTCAAAATCTTTACTTCAACGAAGACGGTATTCAAGTAAAGGGTGAAGCCATTACTGATAATAGTGGAAACATACATTATTATGATCGCAGCACAGGAAATATGGTTGTGAACTCATGGGGTGAAACGAATAATGGTTCATGGCTATACTTGAACGACAAGGGTGATGCCGTTACAGGAGAACAAGTTATTGACGGTCAAAAACTATATTTCAGTAGTAATGGAATCCAACTTAAAAATACATTCAAGAAGCTATCCGATGGTTCATGGCTATATTTGAACGATAAAGGTCTTCCAGTGACAGGAGCACAGGTCATTGATGGACAAAACTTGTATTTCGACCAAGATGGGAAGCAAGTCAAAGGTGACGTTGCTACAGATGGACAAGGTAACACTCATTATTATGACGGCAACACAGGAAATATGGTTACTAATTCATGGGCAGAGTTAGCGGACGGTTCATGGATGTATCTAGATAATGATGGCAATCCTTTAACAGGACCGCAAAAGATTGATGGCCAGTCACTCTACTTTAATGATGCTGGTAAGCAAATCAAAAACGCATTGGTTAAACTAGATGATGGGTCAACAATTTACCTCGATGATAAAGGTGTTTCATCAACCGGTATTCAAAGAATTGATGATAAGATATATTATTTTGATCCTGATGGTAAACAAGTAGTATGTCGTTTTGAAGAATTACCAGATGGTTCATGGATGTATCTAGATGATGACGGTGTTGCTGCTACGGGCGCTCAAAAAATTAATGGCCAGGAATTATATTTCGACAATAACGGGAAACAAGTCAAAAATGACAAAGTAATTAATGACGATGGAACAATAAACTATTACACAGGTATGAGCGGTGAAAAACTAAAAAATGATTTTGGTGAATTACCAGACGGTTCATGGATGTACTTGGATAATCAAGGTAATGCTGTAATAGGTGCCCAAAAAATTAATGGCCAGAATCTTTACTTCAAGACAGACGGACGACAGGTTAAGGGTGAAGCAAATGTTGATTCATCGGGTGAAATGCACTTCTATGATCCTGATTCTGGCGAGCTAATTACAAATAGATTTGAACAAGTTGCTAGTGGTGTATGGGCTTACTTTGATGCCAACGGTGTTGCTGTAACTGGTGAGCAACGCATTGGTAAGCAAAATTTATTTTTTGATCCAACTGGTTATCAAGTTAAAGGCGACAAACGAACAATTGACGGCGTTCTCTATACCTTTGATAAAGAAAGTGGTGAGAGAAAGGGTTTAGATTCTATATCGGTATTACCCACCAATGGACAATACACAACCGATAAGGCCCAAAATTGGTATTACCAAGTCGATGGTGAAAATGTAAAAGGGCTATATACAAATAATGATGGTCAATTACGTTACTTCGATTTGACAACTGGCGTGCAGACTAAAGGTAATTTTGTGACAATTGGCAATGATACCTACTATTTCACCAAGGAACAAGGGGATGGACAGATAGTTTCTGAGGTTGTGTCAGGACACTATGGTACTGTCCAGTTGAGTGACAATTCGTCTGCATGGGTTTATCGCGGTGCAAATGATCAAATTTTGAAAGGCCTACAGAATATAAACGGTCGTCTGCAATATTTTGATCTAACCACCGGTGCGCAATTAAAAGGCGGTGCTGCAAACTATGATGGCAACCTTTATTATTTTGAATCATCAGATGGTAACCTAGTCAGTAAAATTCAGCAATCTTATTCTACTGGGAATTATGTGACCGATGGTGATAAAGTAACATATGTTGATGAGCAAAACAACCAAGTCACGGGATTAGCGTTGATTGATGATCAACTACAATACTTCAATCCAAGTGACGGTAGTCAAGTCAAGAATGAGCAGGTTATCGTTGATGGCGTCACATACTACTTTGATAAAAATGGTAATGGACAATACTTGTTTACAAATACTGCAACGATGTCTACTAATGAATTTGCCAAACATAGTGCTGCTTATAGCAATGATAGTTCTAGCTTCAAGAATACGATAGATGGTTTCTTGACGGCCGATACCTGGTATCGCCCTAAAGATATCTTGGAAAACGGACAAACGTGGGTAGTTTCTTCAACAAATGACGTGCGACCACTGATAACAGTTTGGTGGCCAAATAAAGATGTTCAAGTTAATTATTTAAATTTTATGAAGAAAAATGGTTTGCTAGATACAAGTAGTCAATTTAATCTACAATTTGATCAATATGACTTGAATGTCGCCGCGCAAAAAGTTCAAGTGGCTATTGAAAAACGCATTTCGAAAGAAAAGAGTACAGATTGGTTGAAAGATCTTTTGTTTGAAGCTCATGAAGATACGCCTTCATTTGTGAAACAACAATTTATTTGGAATAAAGATTCTGAATATCAAGGTCAAGGGGATGCGTGGTTCCAAGGTGGTTATCTGAAATATGATAATAGTGAATTAACCCCAACAACGAACTCAGATTATCGTGAATCCGGTAATACATTAGACTTCTTGCTTGCTAATGATGTCGACAATTCTAACCCAGCGGTTCAAGCTGAAAATTTGAATTGGTTACATTATTTAATGAACTTTGGCACGATTACAGCTAATGATGATGATGCCAACTTTGACAGTATTCGTATTGATGCCGTTGACTTTATTGATAATGATGCCATTCAGAGAACCTACGATTACATGCGTGATGCTTATAAAGTTGATGCAAGTGAAGACAACGCTAATAAGCATATTTCACTAGTTGAAGCTGGATTAGATGCTGGTACCTCTACAATTAAGAATAATGCTTTAGTTGAATCTAACTTTAGAGAGGCAGCTACACTATCGCTAGCAAATCAATCAGGGAAAAATAGTTCCTTGACTAATATGTTGCAAGACATTGATGGTGGCCAGATTATAGCTGATCACGCCAACAATGCAACAGAAAATGAAGCAACGCCAAATTATTCAATTATTCATGCTCATGATAAGGGGATTCAAGAAAAGGTTGGTGCAGCAATTACCGACGTTACTGGTGCAGACTGGACGAATTTCACCGATGACCAATTAAAAGAAGGATTAGCAGCTTATTATCAAGATCAACGTTCAACGAATAAAAAGTATAACATCTATAACTTACCTAGTATCTATGCTTTGATGTTGACCAATAAGGACACAGTTCCTCGTGTTTATTACGGTGATATGTATCAAGATGATGGCCAGTATATGGAAAAGCAAAGTATTTATTATGATGCCATTGTTTCCTTGATGAACACTAGAAAGAGTTATGTGAGCGGTGGACAAACCATGGATGTAGATGAACATGGTTTGTTGAAGAGCGTTCGTTTTGGTAAAGACGCAATGACAGCTAGTGAACTTGGTACGAATGAAACACGCACTGAAGGTGTTGGTGTGCTGGTCGGTAATGATTCTTCACTAAAACTAAATGATTCAGATACAGTTACTTTAGAGATGGGGGCGGCTCATAAAAACCAAGAGTACCGAGCTGCATTGTTGACAACTAGTGATGGTATTGTTACGTATGATGCTGATAATGATGCACCAACGATCTGGACAGATGACCGGGGTACATTAACGTTCTCAAATAAGGAGATTGCTGGTCAAGATTATACTAGTGTGCAAGGATTCGCTAATCCACAAGTATCAGGTTACTTAGCAGTTTGGGTGCCCGTAGGAGCTAGTGACGATCAAGATGCCCGAACAGCAGCATCAACAGATAAAAATACTGATGACAAAGTACTGCATTCTAATGCTGCATTAGATTCGAACTTGATTTACGAAGGTTTTTCGAACTTTCAACCTAAAGCAACCACCAATGATGAACTGACTAACGTAGTAATTGCTAAAAATGCTAATTTATTTGAAAAGTGGGGAATCACAAGTTTTGAGATGGCACCACAATATCGTTCAAGTGGGGACCACACGTTCTTAGATTCAACGATTGATAATGGTTATGTATTTACTGACCGATACGATTTGGGATTTGAAACACCAACTAAGTACGGTACTGATAAGGATTTGCGTACTGCAATTAAAGCATTGCACCAATCAAATATGCAGGTTATGGCTGATGTAGTTGATAACCAAGTTTATAATTTATCTGGACAAGAGGTCGTATCAGCTTCACGTGCTGGTGTTTACGGCAATGATGTGTCAACTGGATTTGGGACACAACTCTATGCGGTTAATAGTGTTGGTGGTGGTAAATATCAAGCCCAATACGGTGGTGAATATTTGAATGAATTGAAGCAACAATACCCAGATTTGTTCGAAGCTAAGACGTATGACTATTGGGTTAAAAATTATTCAAATGACGGATCGGATCCGTATTACACACTGTCGCAAAACACACGAAAAGATATGCCAAGTAGTGAGGTCATTAAACAATGGTCAGCTAAATATATGAATGGTACTAATGTATTAGGAAACGGTATGGGATATGTTTTGAAAGATTGGAATACAGGTGAGTACTTCAAAATTGGAGAAAAGAATGCTGATTTTATAACAAATTAATCAATAAGGTTTTCTTATATTGTTGAGAAAGGAAGTGTGATTTTTAAATCATCACGCTTCCTTTTTTTTTGATTTATTTTCATCTGATATTAACAAATTACATTGTCAAGTATCTAGGCAAAATTTTTGTAACCGCTCTCTACTAATGATATAGTAGGCATAACAAACAAAGTGTTTGTTAAACAATATACACGTTATTAGTGCGTGTCAAGATTGTGCTGAGTACTGTATGAAAAAGGGAGGAATTATATGACAAACATAAATGGAGAATATGCAAAGCAGAATTTTCCAAAACAGAGTCAACCTGAACCAGGATTACAAAGCAAGATGTCGCCAACACCAGATGATGGTGCAGCAAGTTACGTTGGGCATGACCGCCTGAAACATAAGAAAGCACTGATAACCGGTGGTGACTCAGGAATCGGCAGATCTGTGGCGATAGCGTATGCGCATGAAGGTGCTGATATTGTGTTAAATTATCTCCCTGAAGAAGAACCAGATGCACAAGAAGTTAAGGGCATTATTGAATCATTGGGTCGTAAAATCAAGCTAGTTCCAGGTGATTTAAAGAATGAATCATTCAGCCAAAAGTTGATTGATGAAGCAGTTTCATTTTTTGGTGATTTAAGTATTTTGACGTTAGTAGCTGGCAAACAACAAGCGGAAGTTGATATAGCTAATTTGTCGACACAACAAATAACCGACACTTATGCAACAAATGTTTTTAGTCTCGTTTGGCTTGTTAAAGCGGCTTTACCACATATGCAACCTGGCAGCAGTATCATAACAACGAATTCTATTCAGGCAGAGCAACCATCGTCATTTCTCGTGGATTATGCAGGTACAAAAGCTGCTATCAAGAATATGACGATGAGTTTGGCTAAACAATTGGCTAATCGGGGGATTCGCGTGAATAGTGTGGCACCTGGTCCCATTTGGACACCTTTGCAGATTGTTGGTGGACAGTTACCGGAGAACATTCCAACATTTGGCCAATCGACACCCATCGGTAGAGCTGGTCAACCAGCAGAATTAGCAGGCGCTTATGTTTTCCTAGCATCAAATGAATCTAGCTATGTAACAGGTGAGTCAATCAATGTTACTGGTGGCTTAAAGTAAATCATGAGCTCCTTTGAATTTCGTAGATACTAATCAGAAATTTGGTTGGATCAACGAAGAAAGTGGAGAAAAGATGGATAAAAAGAATAAAAAATTTGGCTTTTGGGATAAACTGTCGATGCTTTTGGCGTTGTCTCAATTATTGTTCAGTTTCTATTATTTTGTCAGAAATTGGAAGAAAACAAAAGAAGATTAACAAATTTTCATTTTAGGCATAAAGGAGGAAAACTATGTTAAAAACTGTACTTAAGGTATTGTTGGCATCTACATTAATTCTAGGCGGTATAGCAGTTGGAGGGACCATATTTGCAGCTAAAGGCATCGATAAAGCTGGGGACCGTTTGGAAGAGGAAATCCATAATTAAATCATTGAACAGATAATAACGATAGCAACTTATTGATGAGGAGCTGTTGTTTTTTTAATCTTTTAAAAATAACTCATAATTTCATTGTTTTGTAAAGGGGGTAAGCATTATTTTTGTAAACGCTTTCCGTTAGTGCTATATTTAGGCTAGTGAATTGGATATCATAATTCATAGAGAAGAGAATGGAGGAAAGATTATGATTTGGTCATTAATTGTAGGTGCCATTATTGGTGCCATTGCAGGTGCTATCACAAATCGTGGTGAGTCAATGGGGTGGATTAGCAATATTATTGCTGGTCTAATCGGATCGGCTATTGGCCAGGCTTTGTTGGGTCAATGGGGACCTAGCTTGGCGGGAATGGCAATCATTCCTTCGATAATTGGTGCTGTGATTCTTGTACTAGTCGTGTCAATGGTGCTTGGTATGAGAGCAAAACAGTAGCATAAGGTAATAGAGAGGTATGATATGAAGAAAAGTCAAAAAATTGTTCTGAGTATTTTCAGCCTCGGATATTTGGTTGGGCTTTGTTTGTTAATATGGCCGCAAATAATTGATGAAGTGTTCAAATTTTTAGCAGAGTTTAATATACATTTAGACTTTAAGAGCGATCTTTTCATTTATTACTATGGTCTTGTACTGCTGGCACTGACCGTGCTTGTGTTTTTACTCATATTGATATGGCCGGTAGAATTACCAGATATTCCTTTGAAGCAAACCAAAGAAGGACGGCTTGCGTTGAGTAATCATGGTATCAACCAGTTTATTCAGACAAAGCTCTCAGGTGAAGATTTATCAAATATTAAAGTGAGATTGAAAAATACTCGTCGTCAACGAAAATTTTATATTGTTGCTGATTCAGTTTATAAACAGGCGACAGTCGAAGAATTACCTCGTATTTCATACGATTTAACGAAAAGCTTGAGTGATTTACTCGCTGGCATAAATCGAATTCCCATTAAAGTTGATATTAAAGTAAATCAGAAATCAAACTCAAAGCGTAAAGTCACACGTGTGATTTAAAAAGGAGTGCGGATATAATGAAAGACAAAAAATCAATTAATATTTGGGTTGGTGGTCTTGCGGGTTTCATTCTGTCAACTCTATTGGTAACTGTAGGATTTTGGAAGACGATTTTGATTATAGTTGTCACCTTACTAGCAGGTTGGATTGGCTACTTGCTCGAAGCGTATAATGTCGATTTATCAATTGTCTCTAAAATATTTACACGTAAAAATTAATTATTTAGATATAGAAAGGATTTAATTATGTCTACAGAAAAAACAACTACACAAAATACTGCAACAGAGAATCGTCAACCTAAAGGTGAATTAACATTTGATGACAAAGTGATTCAAAAAGTAGTGGGCTATGCAATTGAAAACGTGACAGGATTGCTAGGTGTTGATGGTGGTTTTGTCGCAAACATTAAAAATAAAATTGTGAATACGGATAACCCCACTGATGGCATTGGTGTCGAGGTCGGAAAAGAACAAGTTGCGGTAGATTTAGATATTATCATGGAATATGGACACAACGCACATGATATTTATAAGCAACTAACAGAAGTAATCACAAAACAGGTGCGAGAAACAACAAGTTTGACGCTAGTTGAGTTAAATGTTGAAGTAGTTGATATTCAAACACAAAAAGAATTTGATGAATCACAAACAAGCCTACAGGATCGCGTAACAGACGCTGGTAGCACAATCAAAGAAAAAACTTCAGATGGCGTTGATGCCGTGAAAAAGACAACTTCTCAAGCAGTGAACGATGACGACAATCGTGTCAAGTAAACGCACAAGCATTTTGAAGTTGCAGTAGCAAGTCTCAGCACAACGGTCTAAACGTTGTGCTTTTTATAATTAGAACTAGGTTGATGTAAGCTATGAAGCGAATAAAAATTCAAAAATTTTTGCATAAACACGGGAATGTTTTCTTGCTTGCCTTGACTAGTGGTACCTTAGTAGCTTTGCTAACTTCTTTGACTGCGTCTTGGGAATACATTCTCCTAACAGGATGGGACTGCGCTATATTCGTACTTTTTTGTTTAGTAATTTACTCTTTTTATCCGATGGATCAAGGCCGGCACACGAAGAAAGTAATTCTCAAAGAAGGTATTCGATATCCACTGATTGATGCGTTTGTTGTCTTTTCAAGTGCAGTGAGTGTGTTTATTGTGATTTTGTTATTAACTATCAGCAAAGGCAGTCGCCTGGAAATTGTATTTTGTATTTTTAGTGTTTTTTCTTCTTGGAATTTGATTCAATTATTGTACGCTATTCATTACACGGAAATTTATTACCAAAATAATGGTGGTGTGTCATTTAATGCAAAGGGTCTTCCTAATTTCTGGGATTTTTTGTATTTAGCCTATACCATTGGTATGACTTACCAAGTTTCGGATACAAATTTTTCTACAACCCGTTTTCGAAAAGTTGCATTAGGGCACTCACTCATTTCTTTTGCCTTTAGCACACTCCTCATTGCCACTATGATTAATTTTATAGCCAGTTTGATTAGTAGTCACTAAGCCCTTTTTAGAATCAAACGTGATAAAAGTGCAAGCTAAATATTTGCGGAAAAAATATGACAGTGGTAATCTGGACTTAGGTTCTGATAGAGAACCAGAAGGAGAGATATCATTATGGGATTAATTTGGACACTTATCGTAGGTGCAGTTATCGGTGCTATTGCAGGAGCAATTACAAGCCGCGGTGCAGCTATGGGATGGATTAGTAACATCATTGCTGGTTTAATTGGTTCTTGGTTAGGTGAAAGCCTTCTTGGATCATGGGGACCAAGCTTAGCAGGAATGGCACTTATTCCTTCAATTATTGGTGCAGTTGTATTAGTCTTAATCGTATCTTGGATTACTAGTCGCACAAATAAGTAATTTATAAAAACTCACTGCGTAAAACTATAATTAACTGTTTTACACAGAAAGTAGGTATAGGAGAAACTTATCATGACAGAAAACAAAAATAAAGACCAAAATAAAGAAGAGCAGGTTAAGGATCAAAAGGAAAAGATTGATCCTGAGTCAACTGCCGAAAATACTAATCTTTACGAACATGATCCAAAAAACGCTGATTATAAAAAAGCTGATTAAGGATTATATCAGTATTGCTACTAAAGCTTAAATTTGTTAGTTAACAAGTTAGGCTTTTTTATAAACCTTTTTGCAGTAGAATAGGAGACATTTTTAATGAGTTTGAATGAGTTATATGAACTAAATGATGGGCATCAGTTACCAAAAATTGGCTTGGGAACCTTTCAGATTCGAGGTTATCAAGGCGTTGACCAGATTTTAAATGCTATACAAATCGGTTACCGATTGCTTGATACGTCTACAAATTATGACAGTGAAGGTGCGGTTGGAGAAGCTATTCGTCGTTCAGGTATCCCACGCTCGCAATTTTATGTAACAACAAAACTTCCTGGTAAATATCATCATTTCGATGATGCTCTGAAAATCATTGAAGAATCATTGCTTCGTTTAGGATTAGACTACTTGGATCTTTATTTGATTCATTGGCCACTTCCTAAACGAGACAATTATGTGGAGGCTTGGCAAGCATTAATTGAGGCACAAAGGCGTGGACTAGTTCGTTCGATTGGTGTATCCAACTTTGAAAAGGAACATCTGGATAAGATTATTTCAGCAACGGGGGTCACACCGGCTGTTAACCAAAATGAAATTCATCCATATTGGCCGCAGGAATCATTGGTGGCTACTAATCAAGAGTATGGTATCGTAACTGAGGCTTGGAGCCCATTAGGCCGAGGCAGTAGCGAATTAACAGAACCGTTAATTTTAAAACTAGCCGAAAAATATGATAAAAATGCGGGTCAAATTATTTTGAGATGGCATATACAACGTGGTATTTTACCAGTTGCTAAATCTACCACTCCTCAGCATCAGCGACGTAACTTAGATATCTTTGATTTCACACTGACAGAGACTGAGGTTAGCCAAATATCTGATTTGGAACGTAAAGATGGGCGTGTGGATGACCAAGATCCAAAAGAATACGAAGAATTTGTTTAAGTGATTTATGGTTTTCTCACTTTTAAAATTTTTACAAAGGAATATTGAAAAGTATGAAAACTAAATCAAAAAAAGTTAAGCTAAATTTTCTGCATTACTGTGTTTACGTTATATCATTAGGCGGATTTCTATTTGGCTATGATACTGGTGTGATTAACGGTGCACTGGCATTCATGAGCCGTCCGGACCAACTGAATTTGACACCGACCTTACAAGGCGTTGTGTCCAGTTCATTGGTTATTGGTGCTTGTTTTGGGGCACTGGGATGTGGTCGAGTTGCTGATAAAATTGGTCGCCGTAAAACGCTACGAATCATTGCAATCGTATTTACAATAGCTACGGTGCTTTGCGCTGTTGCCATGAACTTTTGGCTTATGTCACTTTTTCGATTTGTATTAGGTTTAGCAGTTGGTGCTGCATCAAGTTTGTCACCAATGTATTTAGCAGAAATTTCACCGGAAAATTTAAGAAGCGCCAATGTCAACAAAAACGCTATTTTTATTGTACTTGGTCAGTTATGTGCTTTCATTGTAAATGCAATATTAGGCAACATCTGGGGTCATTGGGGTCCAATTTGGCGTGTTATGGTGATTTCTGGTGCGGTTCCATCAATTATTCTGTGGGTAAACTCGTTTCGTATCAGCGGTAGTCCGCAATGGTTACTCTTAAAGCATCGTTTTAACCGAGCTCGAAAAATATTTCGTCGATTGGGATTTAAAAATACTAACCAGCTTATCAAATCTCAAAGTGATCAATCTAGTGAGCAAAACGATAATGAATTTAATTGGTCAATAGCATTAAAAAACAAAAAATTGTTTTATTTGTTAGTGACAGGAATTGTGATTGCTCTGATTCAGCAAATCTCAGGTGTAAACACCGTGATGTATTACGGTACAATTTTACTTGAAAAAGTTGGTATGGGTGAAAGTGGCTCCTTGTACGCCAATGTGTTAATTGGTGTCGTTTCTGTTATTGCTAGTATATTTGGTACTCGAATGATAGAACATGCCAATCATCATCGCATGTTGATTATTGGTCTGATTGGTAACGTTGTTTTTATGGCGCTACTTGGAACTATTATGAAATCTAGTGTTTTTTCTCAAGGAATAACTAATGCTTTGGTGCTTGTTAGTTTAACGTTGTTTTTGGCTAATCATCAAGGTATTGTAAGTCCTGTTACATGGCTCTTGTTAGCCGAAATGTTTCCTGGAAAGGTTAAGGCGCAATTTATGTCCGTGGCTACAGCAACAACTTGGATAACCAACTTCGTCATTAGTTTAATCTATCCCCAGTTAGTTGCTATTCTTGGAACAGCATTGGTATTTTTCGTTTTTGCTATGTCAAATGGATTAAGTATTGTGTTAGCAAGTCTGTTTGTCAATAGTAAAAAGATGGCAAAGGCTTATGATACAGCTAGTCTATCATAGCCCCCAAAAAGGAGTGTAGTTAATGGCTAATTTTTACATTGATACGACAGAAGTCGTTCATGAAATTCCACAAAATGATCGTCCAAAATTTTATATGTTTGGTGTACCACGTTATACAAATATGGGTGATCAAGCAGTATCATTGGCTGAAAGAAAATATATTGAGAACGAATTTCCAAATTATCAGTATATTGAAATTATTGAGGAAGACGGTGATGAGGCGATACCTGTTGTCCAAGAGAATTTGCGTAAAGATGATGTTATTGCGTTTACTGGTGGTGGCAATATGGGTAATTTGTATCACAACCACGAAGAGGCAAGGCGTAAAGTATTTTCGACATTTGTTGACAACCTTACGATCTCATTTCCCCAATCAATTCATTTTGAGGATAATGAGGATGGTGAGATTGAAAAAAGAAAAAGTCAGGAAGCCTATAGCAAGAACCCAAATCTTGTCCTTGTAGCTCGCGACGCACAAAGCTTTCATCGTATGCTTACGACTTTTGACAATAAAGTTATTTTCACGCCGGACATGGTATTATACATGAATTCGGTGGACTGGAAATTTGAACGTAATGGGGCTTTGTTTGTTTTGCGTCATGATTCAGAGAAGGTTGTCAAACAAACCACCATTGATAAAATAAAAGAAATACTCGGTGGGGACAGACCAGTGGAACGTGTTGATACCGTATTAGATGAACCAAAAGAGATTACGCCGATCACACGTGACACTTTGTTTGAGCAACAGCTGGAGTTGTTTTCACACCAAGAAATTATTATCACAGACCGTTGGCATGCTATGGTTTTCTCTGTCCTCACTGGGACACCATGCTTGCTTTTTGGAAATAGTTATGGAAAAGGGAAGCACGCGTACTTTGATTGGTTAGAGCATGTGAATTGGATTGATTACACAGATGAAACCGATATCGATCGAATTGAAAGTAGTTTAAATGAACTGATGAAGCAGGAACGTCATGATTATAATGTGAAAAAAGACTTCCAACAACTTCATGACATTATTGAAGAAAATATATCTAAATAAGAAAAGACATAACGTAAGTTATGTCTTTTTCTATTCATTTTAATTTTTTTATAAAGAATATTTTGTGTGTTAAATCAACAATAGGACCTTGCAAAAATAGTGAACCTACAAGTCCAATACCAACCCCAAACCATTGGTCATTAATATAAAAAGCTAGAACCAGAATGGACAAAGGAAGCATATAAGCGATGAGTTGTGCTTTAGTTGCATTTCCATGTGTATATTTGAATCGTAATGTGAACATCAATTCATCGTTTGGATGCAAGATTAAGTTTGCCTGCTGGTACATGGCAACTGCTATAGCAATCGTTGTAATTGCTAAAAGATTAAAGATTAGTTTAACATACAAGTTACTTGTTAAAAGAAATGAGTCGTTTAAGCATGTAACAATCCAATCAACTAAGTAACTAAACGGAAACATGAACAAAAAATTTCCGATAATTCGACGGAAATTAATTTCACGCGCCAGCAGAGAATTCAGCAACAATACGAAAACACCAAAGCTGACCAAAGCTGTACCGAGAGATATGTCAAAAGTTGCTGCTAATCCTTGACCAGCAGCAGTCCATGGATTAGCACCAAGATTTGTAGTGATTGCCACGGCATTACCAAGTGCGTTTAATAAAAGTGAAAATACTAATAGATAAAGTCTACTTTTCATTTTTGTCACCTTCAACAAAGTTTGTATCTACTGTTACATGAACAGGGACTTTGTATTCTTTTAAAATTAAATCAATTGCCATGTCTACCATGACAGACACATTTACTGAAACTGTTTTAATTGGGATCGGTGATTGAGATAAGGTTTTGATATTATCGAAACCAAAGAGTGCTTTCACATTATGCGTCAATTTTTTTTCGGCTACAATCTGTGCAATTTTCAAAGCTAAATAATCGTTCTCAGCTACTATAGTTGTGTTATTTTGTAGCGTATTGATAATAAGTTGTTGCTCAGAAGTTGTTGTTTCTGAAAAACTAAAACTATCCATTTTAATTTCCGTTAAATTGAAATCTTTCGTCTGGGCTGAATATTTAAAGGCAGTGTTGCGTTCCTGAAAATTAGGAATAGCTGGTAATCCGTGAACGTATAAAACGGTCTCCTTTGGAGAAATCTGATGGACAATGCTTCGAACACCCTCTTTATTATTAATAACTACCGAACTATGAGAATTTTCAATAGACGGATTGTCCAAAATAACTATGTTTGCATGCACCTTGTTTAGCAATAATACATCATCTGATGTTAAAAATGTGCCTAGTATTACAACGCCATAGATATTTGTCTGTTGCCAATTTGAAAAGGTATCTTGATCTAGCTTAGAAACTGTCTGAAGTGAGAGGTTATAACCTTTTAAATACGACTTTGTTTTGAAAGCATCGATAATGGATTGAAAAAAAGGGAGACGTTGAAAATAATCCAATGATTGCGCGTGATCATTAGTAACTAAAAGAAAAACAATAGTATCTTTTTTTATTTTTCGTCGAGGAACATAATTCAATTCTTCAGCAATCTTTAAAATTTGATTGCGTGTTGCTTGGCTGATTCCAGGCTTATCATTTAGGGCGAAAGATACTGCTGCTTTTGAAACACCAGCTATTTTCGCTATTTTTTCCATATTCATAACATTTCCTCTAACATTATCATACACTCGTTAACCTTTGTTTAGTCATATAAGTTCATTTTGTTAAGTTGTTTAGTTTTTTTTATGTAGTCATTTAGTGTTAGTATAACAATATAGAAAGCGCTTTCAAAATATTGGAAAGGTTTATGATATGATTAAACAACTTAACGAAAAAGCACGAACCATAATTACTACTGATGGCGAAGTAGATGATATGAATTCTTTTTTGCGGTATTTGTTATACAGTAATGAATTTGATACAGAGGGTATCATATTGACGAGCTCAGTATATCATTACGCGGGCGATGATGAAAAAGGGATTAAGCCAGAACGTTGGACTGGAGAAAAGTGGATTCCGTATCTAATTTCAGAGTATGGAAAAGTTTATGATCATTTAAAAGTCCATGGTGAGGGGTATCCAACACCTGAATACTTACAAAGTATCTACCATGTTGGTAATATCAGTTTCAAAGGTGAATATGAACAAGAAACAGATGGTTCAAGGTTTCTAGAAAACTATTTATTAGAAGATACAGATGAACGTCCGTTATATATTCAAACTTGGGGTGGAACCAATACAACGGCTCGTGCATTGAGATCAATAGAGGAAAAATATGGGCACAGTCCAGAATGGTCCACTATAAAAAAACGTATTGAAGAAAAAGTGGTTATTTATATAATTCTTGATCAGGATGACACCTATAATGAATACATCGCAAAAAAATGGCATATTAAAGTTATTAATGATAAATTCAATTTTTGGTATTTTGCTTATCTTTGGAAATATACCAACTACAATTTAACCCGTAAATTGAACCACGATTGGCAAAAAAAATTGGTTAATAATTTTGGTTCATTCTTGGCAAACTATGCTTTGATAGGTGATGGACGCGTTATAGATGGTGAGAATGAGGATGAGCAACGAGGAATTGATTCATATTTAGAAAAAAATCCCGAATACGAGCGTTTTGATTTTATTTCGGAAGGGGACTCACCATCGTTTTTCTATTTAATTAACAATGGCTTGAGAAATAGTTCTGATCCAACCTTTGGGGGGTGGGGTGGCCGATTTGTTGAAAAATCATCAACGCTCTATACTAACGAAGCATTGGACTTTAATCCATATACGAAGCGTTATGAAGCTGCATATACTTTAACACGATGGTTTGATGATATTCAAGATGACTTTATTGCACGTGCTGCATGGAGTGCTACAGATGATTTCGATAAGGTGTCGCATTATCCAATTGTTGACATAGATATGAACTTAGAAAGGGATGTAAAGCCAGGAGAAAGAGTTAAATATAAAGTTTATGCTAAAGATTTGAACGGACGTAAGCTATATTATAAATGGTGGATTTATGATGAAGCCTCTACCTATAACGCTCACGAACATTTGGAAGCAAAGCAGGAAGATATTGAGGGGTTTTTAATTGGCTATAATGCTGAACCATTGGCTGATAGTTATCACAAAATTCGTATAAAGAATGAAAACCAACCAACCGTTAGCATTGATGTGCCAAAAGATATTTCTGATGGTCAAACGATTCATGTGATTTTGGAAGTTAAAAATGATGGTGAGCATCCTCTAAAAACGTATCGTCGCATCATTTTAACAGCAAAGGAAAACTAAAATGATTAAAGATAAATATTCATCAAATATGTTTAAACTAGCATTCTTATCAATTTCATTATTATTGACTTCAACTGCGTCAATTTCAATTACAATTCCAAAAATGCAACAAACATTTGCCAATCAAAGTGCAACTGCTGTTGAAGCGTTAGTTACGGCATCTAATATTACGGTTATGATTTTCGTGCTACTGAGCCCTTTTATTGTAAGAGTTTTTGGAACTAGAAAAACAGTTTTAACTGGCTTATTCTTGGCAGGAGTTTCAGGTGTAGTGCCTATGTTCTCTGATAACTATTTTCTTGTATATATTTCTCGATTGGTTTTAGGTGCTGGCTTGGGAATGTTTAACTCATTAGCTGTCAGTTTGATTAATGACTTTTGGAGTGGAGATACACGCAATAAAATGCTAGGTTTTCAAAGTGCTGTTCAAAGTGTAGGTCAAACTGTAACAACATTTATTGCAGGAATTTTGGTTAATTACAATTGGCATTATTCGTATAGTATTTACTTCTTAGCATTAGTTTCGTTCATTCTGTTTTTGGTTTATGTACCAGATACGACTACTAAGGATGACTTAGTCACAAATGAAGTGGTTGAAAAACCTAAACAAAGTATTAATAGTTATGTTTTGTTTTCATCGTTTGGTTTGCTGATCTCGTTTGCGTTATTAATGGCTGTATTCCTAAAGTCAGCTGGATTTGTTGTTGAAGAAAAATTTGAAAATGCTTCGTTTATTGGAACGGCATTATCAGTCTATACTTTGGTCGGATTTTTAGGTAGTTTGCTCTATGGCTATATTGTGAAAATAACGAAGCAATATACTTTCTCATTGAGTTATGCGATTATTGGCATATCTTTCTTGATAGTTGCACTAGCACCTAACATGTTCGTCATTACTCTGGGTATGGCTATTGGTGGTATTGGCGGATCGGTATTTCTACCGATAGCATTTGGTACAATCTTGGAAAAAGCGCCAGCAAATTCAGGAAATTTGGCGATTTCTATCGCTATGGTTGGTACAAACTTAGGTACCTATTTATCGCCATATTTGCTAGCAACATTAGGTAATTTATTTGGTAACAATACTTCTAAATTCTCAATCATTATTGCAGGCGTATTAATGCTTGTGTTAGCTGTATTTTATTTCTTCATAAGGAACATATTTAAGCAAGCTAATGAGGTGGGAGAACTACAAAATTAGCTTTCAAAATGATTGCTAATAGTGAATTAATGCGTTAGTTACTAATAGCTAATTCATATTTCTACCATGGTATTGAGTTTGGTGTATTCTATAGTTAGAAACAATGAATTGACTTTATTGGCAGCAGTATATTAGATAACAAGGAGTTGAAAGAATGAGCACAGAATTTAATTTATCCTTTGTACAAGGGCTAACCGTTCGTGAAAAAGCAGAATTAGTAACGGGGAAAGATTTCTGGTTTACCGCGGAAAATATTGAAAATGATATACCAAAAATCATGGTAACAGATGGTCCTTCAGGATTGCGAAAACAAGCAAGTAGTGCAGACGCACTAGGCTTGAATCAAAGTGTGGAAGCCATTGCTTTTCCAAGTTCAGCTTTGATGGCTAGTTCATTTAATGTGGACATGCTTTATCAATTAGGTCAAAATCTTGGAACAGCATCTAGAGCTGAAAATGTGTCAGTTTTATTGGGGCCAGGTATTAATATTAAGCGTTCTCCATTGGCAGGAAGAAATTTTGAATATTTTTCCGAAGATCCATATCTAACTGGAGAACTAGGAAGCGCTTATGTGAAGGGCGTGCAATCGCAAGGTGTTGGCGTGAGTGTCAAGCACTTTGCAGCCAATAATCGAGAAGATCAACGTTTTACCTCGTCCTCGAATGTTGATGAACGTGCTTTACGTGAGATATACTTGCTGGCTTTTGAAAAGATTGTCAAAGAGGCACATCCAGCAACGTTAATGTGCTCTTACAACGCGATTAATGGTGTGCTCAATTCTCAAAATTATCGTTTGTTAACCGAAATACTGCGTAATGAATGGGGATATACTGGCGTCGTTATGTCAGATTGGGGAGCAGTAGCCGATAATATTGCTTCGCTAAAAGCAGGTTTAGACTTAGAAATGCCTGGAAATGGTGCATATTCGATTGATAGAATTGTATCTGCTGTCCAAAATGGTCAGCTAGAAGAATCAAAATTGGATATCTCAGTATTACGCGTACTGGCGTTGGTTGAAAAGTTCCGTGTTAGCGAAGATGATAGTACGGATTATGATAAGAATAATCAACATGAGTTTGCTCGAAAAGCAGCAGAGGATAGCATTGCTTTACTAAAAAACGATGACGATGTTTTACCAATTAAACAAACTGAAAAAATTGCATTAATTGGTGAACTAGCCCAGAATCCAAGATATCAAGGTGGCGGTAGTTCACATGTAAATGCATACAAAGTTGTTACGCCACATGAGGTTGCAAGCAACAGTGATTACAATGTTACTTATACTGCAGGGTATAGCCTATCTGAAGAAAAAGGTAATTTAGATTTAGAACAGCAAGCAGAATCTATTGCTGAGTTGAGTGACAAAATCATTTTCTTTGCTGGTGTCCCAGAACAAGATGAGTCAGAAGGATTTGACAAAAAAACCATTGATTTGCCGGAAAATCAAGTCAATTTGATTCAAAAGCTATCAGCAATTAATCCTAATATAATTGTTGTTCTTCAAAATGGATCAGCGGTTGCAACACCTTGGAGAAATAAGGTAAAAGCAATTGTAGAAACTTATTTAGCCGGCGAAGCTGTCGGTGAGGCGACATGGAATATTCTTACTGGTCAAACAAATCCGTCAGGTAAATTAGCAGAAACTTTTCCTGAAAAAATTGAAGACACACCGGCATACGGTACGTTCAATGCTAGTGTAGATGAAGAAAATTACCATGAAGGAATATTTGTTGGTTATCGGCATTATGATTTAAAGAGGAAAGAGGTTGCGTTTCCATTTGGACATGGATTAAGCTATACAGATTTTAAGTATGACGATTTGGAAATAGTAGCTAATACGAAAAAGCATGTCACGGGTAAAATCAAAATAACCAATGTGGGCTCAATATATGGCAAAGAAACAGCTCAAATCTATATTCAAAATCTAGAAAGCCGTGTTGAGAAACCTCGTCAAGAATTAAAAGCATTTGTTAAAGTCGGACTCAATCCAGGAGAAAGTAAAACTGTCGAATTTTTCTTAGATCGGAGAAGTTTTGCTTGGTATAACGTGAAAAAAAGTATCTGGCAAGTTGATCAAGGTGACTATAATCTAAAAATAGGTAGTTCTTCGCGCGATATTAGATTAGAAAAAACGGTTTCTTTAGAAATGGGCACGACAAATAATCGTCCGATCAGCGGAGACACTTATATTAGCGAAATCATTAACCGAGATGGTTTACATGAATCACTCGTGGCGTCTGGTTTACAAACAGCGATTGAAAGTATTAGTGCGTCTGATAGTAATCGAGAGCTAATGGAAAACTTGCCACTGCGGGCAATTATTATGATCGGAGCAAATGTAGATCAAGTGAACAAGTTCATTGAACTAGCAAATAATTAATCTACTCGTTTGTAAATTTCGTTGAAAATGGTTACTCAAAGATGGCTTGGTTAGTGTACAAACAGATATAAATAGATGCTTGCAAACTACTCAATTTCATTGTATACTTACTTTTAGTAATTAGAAAGAAGGTCACATAAATGACAAAATATGGTGTTGTTGTTGGTTCGATTCGTGAAAACTCATTTTCAAAGGGAGTAGCTGATGCACTTGTTGCTGGTCTGCCTGAAGATGCTGAGGTAAATTACTTAAATATCAGTAACTTACCCCTTTACAATCAAGATTTCGATGCTGATTCGCCTGAAGAATATACAAAGTTCCGCGCGGCAGTTGCTGAGCAAGATGCATTTATCTTTGTCACACCTGAGCATAACCGAAGCATTTCAGCAGCTTTGAAAAATGCCTTAGATGTTGCTTCTCGACCTTGGGGTGAAAACGCATGGGCTGGCAAACCAGCGCTAGTCGCTTCACAGTCAGTTTCTGGTATTTCTGGTGTATTGGCTCATCACGTGCTACGTCAATCTTTGGTA
Organism: Leuconostoc mesenteroides subsp. mesenteroides ATCC 8293; assembly: GCF_000014445.1. Lineage (NCBI taxonomy): Bacteria > Bacillati > Bacillota > Bacilli > Lactobacillales > Lactobacillaceae > Leuconostoc > Leuconostoc mesenteroides. Next base: position 870,760 of record NC_008531.1, read on the forward strand.
TTCTTGGATATGCCAACTTTACAACAACCAGAATTGTATATTGGCAATGTTCAAAACTTAGCCGATGAAAATGGTCATATTACTAACACAGATACGCAAAATTTCCTTGCAAATGCAGCAAAGCAATTTGTTACATTCGCACAAAAGTTTTAATTATGAATCAAAAAAACCTGACTTTAGAAATAAATCAGGTTTTTTTATGCGCCTTTAAATGCGATTAAAATTAAAATGAGGGTATAATAAAGATAGAGGACTTAAATAATATGGATAAAAACCAGTTTAAAAAGGGAAACGATGATCCAGTCTCAGAAGACAAAGAATTCAATTCATTTTTTTCTGAAGTACTGCAACGATTTCCTGACAAAACCTCAAAGATTATACAGAATTCATATGAAAAATCGAAATCCAGGGCGGACAAGATATTTTTTAAAAGTCGATCGAATCTTGATCAAGTTTTTGATACCTTTTTGACGGGAGTTGATCAACAAACAGCTCAGAAGTGTCATCGAATTATTCACGCTGCATCATTGAGTGCTGCAATTGTGGGCTGCTCGCCAATTCCGTTCTCAGATGCTTTTTTACTAGTACCAATTCAACTAACTATGATGTCACGATTGCATAAATTGTTTGGGCAATCATGGTCAGAAGGTTTAGGTAAAAGTTTATCTAAGGAACTGGTAGTTGTAGGTCTTGGTCGTAGCGCAGTGGGGAATATTATTAAATTTATACCAGCTGTGGGAACTGTATCCGGTGCTGTAATCAATGCTTCCGTAGCTGTTTCAATCACTGAGGCTTTGGGATGGGTGACAGTGAAAATGTTAAATGATGGTGAGGACATATTTGAACAAGCTATGTCATTTCGAGGGCAGTTTGAAATCCTCTTTAAAGCACTTAGAAAAGCGAAAAAATAATTTTAAAAAGCATATCTCATGAGGATATGCTTTTTTATAATTATTTGACATTAATTAAGAAACATTATAAACTATTTTGGTTACGTATTAATTGCTAGGGGGAAGCATTGAACATGGGGAAATTAAAAATAGTTTTAAAGTATTTGGTATATGCATTTTTACTCAGTTTTGTATTGGATATCGGCGGATTTTTTAGCGGAATATATGCTGAGCGTAGCGGTTTATCCGAGGAATGGCTTGAAAATAGTCAGGTAGCCATAGTTTTCATGTTGATTAGTCAAATTACTTTACCAATTTTTTTGATGTTTCAATATGAAAGTCGAAAAAATGATCTTAGAATTATAATGCCCTTTGCTAAAGATAAAAAGGCATACAGATATTTGATAGGGTACGCTGCAGGGGCAATATTCTTTGTACTAACTTGGATAATAGCAGTTGCCTTTGGAGGATTTCAAGTCATTAACATTTGGCATATAGGTAATGTGCTGTGGCTCGTTCTCTTTCTTTTAGGTTTTTGTATTCAAGGCATGGGCGAAGAAATATTAGTTAGAGGCTATTTGTTAGGTAAATTAAGTCAACATTTAAGCCATGCTTCAGCTATTATAATTAGCTCGCTTTTTTTCGCAGCGCTACATTTGGCAAACCCAGGAATAACTAGAGTAGCTTTCTTAGAACTATTTTTGTTTGGTGCTATCATGGCTATGATTCGAATTGAAACCGAAGATTTGTGGGTGGTGGGTGCCTTTCATGGTGCGTGGAACTTTTTTCAAGGGCCAATTCTTGGTGTTGCAGTTTCTGGCACTAACAGTGGTGCGCTAATTTTCAAATCAATTCCAACACAAGCTTATGAATGGTTAAATGGTGGGCGTTTTGGCATCGAAGGGAGTGTAATGAGCCTAACGTTACATGTTGCGTTATTTGGTGCAATCGCAGTTTGGATTAAATTAAACAAGAACAAATCAAAAATTATTTGCGAATCTACTAAATAATTTCTTTTTATTTTGACCTAATGGTTGATTATTTTTTTGGTCTAAATAGGGTAATTTGGAAAAATTCGTCTGAATCGTCATTATCTAGGATATGTTCGATTGAAACGGTATCGATTTCAGCATGGATTTGCAGTTGTTTTGAGTTTAGTACTTTTAAGGTTGATAACATTGCTTGCTGATTGTGTATCTGTCCCACTGTGATATGGGGTGTATATGGAAATTCAGGGCGTAGAAAGGGTGAGAACAAAGGGGATTGATATAAAACATCATGCATCTTTTGAATGACCGAACACCCCTCGTCAACAGGTAGCCAAAGATAACTTTTCTCATCAGACGAAAAATTTTCAAAGGTCACGTTGAAAGCCGAGAATGGTTTTAAAATCGTTTGAATATTTTGGATAATGACTTCGTCTGTAGCCTCACTTTCAAATGGAAACACAAGAGTTATGTGTGGACGAATATGTGGATATAAGGGATCAAGTTCGCGCCTAATATTTTGGATTGTTGTTATTTCTGAAAGTTTAGGAAATATTAAAATAGAACGTAACATAAACCTTGCCTCCTTAAATAAATTTAACTTGTGTTTGTAGTATATCAAAATTTAATGTACACAGTCTTCATAAGAAACAAAAAGTTATCAATATATTATATATTGATAACTTTTTGTTCCTGTATGTTAAAATTTACTTATTTATTGATTAAAGTCAAAACAATATCATCTTTATCGACTTTACTACCAATTGGTTTTACAATGTTGAATTCAGAAAGGACATTAGAATTTGTTATTGTCACAATAACGGTGTCATCAAAGCCAGCATCCTTTATTGACTTGTCCCAGAACTCAATGAGTAGATCACCTTTCTTAACATGTTGGCCGCGCTCGAAGTAAGTAACAAAACCTGTCCCTTGCATAGCAACAGTACCAATACCAATGTGAATTAATGTGACTAGACCAGTGTCTGAAACAAGGCCAATGGCATGTTTCGTTGAGAAGGCAACGCGAACGGTTGCATCAAATGGCGCATAAACCCGACCATCGCTCGGACGAATTGCAAATCCTTGACCTAGAGATCCTGAAGCAAATGCATGGTCATTAACGGATGAGAGATTAATTAATTCACCGGCAATAGGTGCATTGTATGTGTACTCACCAGTTTTTAATTCAGGCGTGGTTGTAGTCGTTGTTGTGTCAACAAATTTCTTTCCCCATGTTTTTTCAAGTTGGTCAACAATTTCAGCGTGCTTGCGCTCAGTAAGTGTTACTTTGCGATAAAATACGTAGGTGCCGATTAAAATAATAACAATTGGCAAACCAAACATAATGGTTTTGAAAATGGATTGTCCGGACCCTGTTACTGAAGAAGCTGTAGCACCAGTTGTCATTCCAGCGACTACGGCAGTTATTCCGACGACGCCGTTTGAAATAGCACCAGCTAGTTTATCTAATAGTGGACGAACCGACAACGTTAATGATTCATCACGATGCCCGAGCTTCAGTTGACCGTACTCCACAGAATCAGAGATTGTCATGAGAACCACTAAGAACACAAGTGGTTGTGGAATGGCAAATAATTCGGCAGCGATTAGAACCATTGTGAGTGACTGTCCTGCAAAAATAAACAGAACTAATCCGATAATCATGGTTAAGATACACCAGAAAAATAAATTACGTCGATTAAGTTTATCAGCTAATTTTGGAAATAGTGAAACAGATAGTAAGCCAGTTACAATGTTTAGTGAGGCGAAAATTGAGAAAGCAGATGAGTTTCCTAAAATAAAAGTGAAATAATATAACTCTAGTGAATTAACAAGAGTGACGCCCGTGGTGTAAAAACCATAAGACAGGGCAATCCACATGAGCTGATCATTATGCGTTAGAATATGGATAACATTTTTGAATGTTGTTTTTTCTTTGTTCTTACGTAGGTCGGAATCAACTTCTTTAGTACCAACACCAACAGCGACCGCACTCAGCCATGCGATTACCGCAATAATAACAGCAAACCAGAACCAACCACGAGTGTCACCAGTACCATCATTTTGATTCAAAGAGAAAAACAAAACAATGGGCATAACAACAACACCGACTAAGTTTCCACCGATTGTAGAACCGATACGGGCAAAAGTTGCAGTTTTTTCACGTTCGCGTGAGCCAAAAGTTAATGCCGGTATCATTGACCAGAACCCAATATCTTTAAATGAATAGAAGATATCCATAATAATATAGATTATGCCAAAGATAATCAAATAAAGAAGTGGGTTTGATTTATTTAGACCGCCCATATTTGTGAAAAGAATGATCAGAGCAACTGATCCAACCGTTCCACCAACAACCACCCAAGGTTTAAATTTACCCCAACGAGTGCTTGTATTATCAATTGCATTACCAATAAATGGATCAATTGCTAATTCAACAAATCGTAGTAGAAAGATAATTAGCGTAATGGAACTAATCATTTTGTCATTTTGCGCGGCATTACCACTATTGAACAAATGTGTGGTAACAAACATAATGAAATACGTTGATAATGTCGCAAAAAACATATCATTACCGAATGCACCAAAAGCGTATGAAACGCGTGATGTCATTGACTGCTGGTTAGACTTCATAATTGTAATCTCCTTTTTGTAGTAGCTAACATCTCAATAGTAAGCGCTTTCATTTAAAAAATCAATACTTTTTAGTAAATATTTAGTAAATAGGTATTTTTTATATTTTGATGTAAAATGATAAGGAGTATAAATAAAGCAAATGAACTTGCATAAATTGAGGAAGAAAATATGGTAACAATTAAGCAGATAGCGCTGGAAACGGATGTGTCATCAAGCACGGTATCTCGAGTTTTAAATAATGACCTGACTCTGTCAGTTTCTGACGAAACTCGCCGAAAGATTATTGATGCCGCGCAAAGGTTGAATTACACAAAAAAACATAAAAAAAGTATTTCCAAAAAATTGATCCATATTGCAGTATTGACGGTTTTTTCTGAAATCCGAGAAGCTAGCGATGCTTATTGGCGACAAATATACTTGAGTATTGAGCAAAATGCGCAAGATCAAAATATTATTGTTGATGAAATTATTCGAATTAATCAAGGCATTAATATCGCGGATTTCGCAACTTACGATGCCATTATTATTTTAGGCGATATGACTCAAAAAGCGGTGAACCAATTGCAGAAAATTAATGAGCGAATTGTGTTGGTTGATGCCAAAACGCGCTATGAAACCATTGACTCTGTCAATCCCGAACTGCGGTTGATGACAACTCGGATATTGGATGAGTTTTATCAAGCTGGACGGCGACATATTGGATTTATTGGTGGCGTGAATGATTTGCTAGAATTAGATGGCTCCTCAACACTTGCTGTTGAAGATGTGCGTAGTGAAATCTATCGTAATTGGGCTGAAGAGCATCAAATGAGCTCTCATTTTTACACCGGTCCGTGGCATGCTGAAACGGGCATGCAAGGCGCTATATCTTTATTAAGAGAAGAACACAGTATAGATGCACTATTAGTTGCTTCGGATCCTATTGCAATTGGTGCCATTAATGCATTGAAATCCGAGAATCTAGAGCCAGGAATTGATATTGATGTGGTGAGCTTTGATAATGTTGAGTTATCCTCTTACTTGGTTCCGGCACTAACGACGGTAGATCTAAATCCTGCGGCACTAGGGAAGACGGCTTTAGAACAAGCCTACGAATTAGCAAATGATGAACGTGATTGGACAGTTTGGGCTACAATACCGGGAAATTTGAAATATCGAGAAACTTTTAAAAAGTAAAAGTAACCGTTTACATTTTAGTAAACGAGTGGTAAACTGTGTTTGTAATTTAGTAAAAGACTTCACGGAGGAAGATTATGGCTAATGCAAACATTTCTTTTGATGACAAGCAAAATGTTTTTCATCTTTCAAATCGACAAATATCTTACCTGATACAAATTGAAGAGGGCGGACTGCTAAGCCATCTCTATTTTGGTAAAAAAATTACAAAATATCATGGTTCACGACATTATCCACGTCTAGATAGAGGATTCTCACCAAACTTAGCTGGAAAACCACATCAAACAGATCGTAGCTATTCGAAGGACACATTATTACAAGAATACGGTGGTTATAATACGGGAGATTTTCGTCAAGCCGCGATTAAAATTCAAGGAGCCAACGGTGCACAAACATCTGATTTTCGTTTTCAATCATTCGAAATCGTAAATGGTAAGCCACATATAGCTCATCTGCCTCAGGCCTACGTGTTATCAGAAGATGAAGCTAAAACATTAATAATTTATCTTGTGGATAGTGCGCTAAATGTCCAAGTATCGCTTTATTACACAATTTATAATGACCGGCCAGTAGTTGCAAGATCAACTAAAATAACGAATCTCTCTCAACAAAGTATTAATATTGAGAAAATTGCATCACTGCAATTAGATTTACCAGCAAGTGATCTAGAAATCATCTCGTTACCCGGCGCCCATGTGCGTGAACGTCAAATGGAGCGACAAACTGTGCGCCAAGGAGTGGCTGAATTTTCTAGTCATCGAGGAACAAGCTCGCACCACATGAATCCATTTGTAGCGCTAGTAACACCGAACACAACCGAAAATGAGGGTGAAGCTGTTGGTATCCAACTGGTTTATTCGGGAAATCATCAATTCACTATCGAAAGAGATTATGTGGAACAGACACGTGTTCTATCTGGTATTAACGAAGATGGATTTGATTGGCAATTAAACGCTGATGATGACTTTCAGACACCTGAAGCGTTGTTGGTTTATTCTGATGAAGGTTTAAATGGTATGTCACAAGCTTACCATCACTTGCTACGAGAACGTGTGGCTCGTGGAAAATATCAATATGCAGAGAGACCAATTGTTATTAATAACTGGGAAGCAACTTATTTTGATTTTAATGCAGAAAAAATTCAAGAGATATTAGATGAAGCATCCCCATTAGGCATTGAAATGTTTGTCTTAGATGATGGTTGGTTTGGAAAACGTGATGATGATGATAGCTCTTTGGGTGACTGGTTTGAATACGCCACTAAATTACAGAGTGGCGGTGGTTTAGTTGGCTTGTCAGATAAAGTACACGAAAAAGGTATGAAATTTGGATTATGGTTTGAACCGGAAATGATTTCCAAAAATTCTGATCTCTATCGACAACATCCTGATTATATTCTCGGTATGCCTAACCGTGATTTGACCCCTAGTCGTGATCAATATGTGCTTGATTTTTCAAGACCTGAGGTAGTGGATAATATTTTCCAACAAGTAGTAAATATCTTGGATAATGTTAAGATTGATTACATTAAGTGGGACATGAACCGTCATTTAACAGAAGTATATTCTGCAGCGTTGTCACCAGAACGTCAAGGAGAAGTGGGACATCGTTATATGTTAGGTGTGTATGATTTGGCGGATCGTTTGACCAAACGTTATCCAGATATTTTATTTGAAGGATGCTCTGGCGGTGGCGGACGATTTGACGCTGGCATGTTATATTTCTTTCCACAATCGTGGACATCAGACAATACGGACCCTGTTGAGCGCTTAAAAATTCAATATGGGACGACATTAAGCTACCCAGTCTCTAGTATGACCGCGCATGTTTCAGCATCGCCTAATCATCAAACTGGGCGTCAAACGAGTCTGGCTATGCGTGGGGATGTTGCTACTGCAGGAGTCTTTGGATATGAATTAAACCTAGCTAAGTTGTCATTAGAAGAAAAATCAGAAATCAAAGATCAAGTGACATTTTATAAACAGCATCGCTCGTTGATCCAGTATGGCAATTTTTACCGTATCAAAAGTCCTTTTAAAAATAATGAAACAGCCTGGGAATTTATCAGTGAAGATAAGACAGAAGCATTGTTATTCAATTACCGTGTTTTGTCAACTGCGCAGCCAGTTTTCACTGTAACTAAAATGAGTCACCTGAAATCTGACGGAATCTATGTTGATCAAAGAACAAATGAACATTATTCTGGAGATGAACTCATGTCAATTGGTCTATATAACACGCCAATTAAGCAAGCTGATTTTACCTCTGCGGTGCGTTATTTCAAATGGCAAGCTGAATAAGTGAAAATCATTGTGAAAGGAAAAATGGAAATGACTGAAATATACGAAGAATTAATTCATGTTTTTAAGAAGCAATTTCATCATGAACCAACTGACAAGTTTTTCTCACCAGGTCGAATTAACTTAATCGGTGAGCATACTGATTATAATGGTGGTCACGTGTTTCCAGCATCAATTACACTGGGAACATATGGCGTAGCATCTCAAAGAGCGGATAGTTTGGTAAAACTCTATTCGACTAATTTCCCGGATGAAGGGGTGATTAGTTTTGACGTTAATGACGAAGAAAAGTTACCTGGATCATCTTGGGGAAATTTTGTTAAAGGCGTGTTGCAGGCTTTAAGAGGATATGGTAACCGTTTTGAGCATGGATTTGAATTAGTTATCAATGGTAACATACCAAACGGCTCAGGATTGTCATCATCGTCATCTTTAGAACTCTTAATTGGCGTAGTGGCGCAAAAGCTATATGATCTAAAAATTCCGAGATTGCAATTGGTGGCCAGTGGACAACGTGCTGAAAACGATTTTGTTGGTGTTAATACTGGAATAATGGATCAATTTGCTATTGGATTTGGTGAAGCGGACCAAGCTATCTATTTAGACACGAATACGATGATTTACGAAATGGTACCAATCCATTTGGGTGATTATGTTGTTGTTATTATGAATACGAACAAACGAAGAGAGTTGGCTGACTCAAAATACAATGAGCGTGTTCGTGAAACTCAAGAAGCAGTCTATCAATTGCAAAAATATACACCTATCCAATATCTGGGCGAATTAGACGCCAAAACTTTTAATAAATATGCTGATAAATTAGAAAGCAACATACTTGTAAAACGTGCCCGCCATGCTGTTTATGAAAACGAACGAACTAAGATTGCTGTCGAGGCATTAAAATCAAATGATTTGGCTAGCTTTGGTAAGTTAATGAATGAATCGCATCAGTCTTTAAAGGATGACTATGCGGTAACTGGAATAGAACTTGATACGCTTGTGGAAACAGCACAAACCGTCGATGGTGTGCTCGGTGCAAGGATGACCGGTGCAGGATTTGGTGGTTGTGCAATCGCACTAGTACATCAAGATAATGTTGATGATTTGAAAGCGGCTGTTGGGGCTAAATATGAATCTGTAGTTGGCTACGATCCCTCATTTTATGTAGCAAATGTTGGTGACGGAGCACACTGGGTCGGTAAAGTAGGTGAATAATAATGTCAGAAAATAATTTAATTACGGAATTTACTCAGCGTATTATCGAACAATCGGATTACACAAATGAAGATGCAAACTATTTGGGAAACCAAATATTAGGCATGATTGGTGAATCAAATTATGAGCATGTAACAAGTGATCAAGATGTTTCGAGGTTATCTACGTTAACACTATTGGATAATTTGGTAGCAATTGCAGCAGATAATGGCACATTACAGAATAGAAAAATAAATGCTGATATACTAGGGGCACAACTAATGGATTATTTTGTGCCTCGTCCTTCACAAGTTCGACAAATTTTTTGGCAACATTACGATCACGCCCCACGGGAGGCTACTGACTATTTCTTTGATTTATCGAAAAGAAGTAACTATATCAAGACGCGGGAAATTAGCCAAAATTTATCTTACCCAGTTGAGACCGAGTATGGTCAATTACAAATTACAATTAATCTCTCAAAGCCTGAAAAAGATCCTAAGGTAATTGCAGCAGCACTGAAAAATAAAACACAACAACAGGAACAGTATCCTGCATCTCAGTTGGCAAAAGAGAATGAAGGCTACTGGGGTCGTTTAGATTATGCTGCTCGGTCGAATCATCGTGTCATTCCAGTAACTTTAGGTAATGAAAATTGGTATTTTCAATATTCACCGTATGCCTATTTTAATGAACATGCAATTGTGCTATCAGAAAATATTCGACCAATGCACGTTGATCAGGAAAACTTAGCTAGACTGTTAGAATTTGTTACTAAATTCCCAGATTATTTTATTGGATCCAATGCAGATTTGCCAATTGTGGGTGGTTCAATATTGTCCCACGATCATTTTCAAGCAGGGCGCTATGATTTACCTATGGCAAAAGCAACATTGAAGGAAAGCTTTCAGATTTCAGATGTGAACCTGTCGGAAGCGGGGGTATTAAACTGGCCAATGACTGCAATTCGCTTAATTGATTCGGACAGCGATAAATTACTCGCAGCGGCTGGTAAAGTAATGAAAACATGGGAAGATTATGACGACCCAAGTTTATTTATTCAATCTCATAGTCAAACGGGTGAAAGACATCATACGGTTACACCAATCGTCCGATTCCGTGACCACAAATATGAAGTAGACCTTGTGTTACGGGACAACAATACGTCGACTGAATTTCCAGACGGAATCTTTCATCCTCACTCAGATGTACAACACATAAAAAAAGAAAACATTGGACTAATAGAAGTAATGGGTTTGGCTATTTTGCCACCGCGTTTAAAAACAGAACTTGCAGAAGTCGAAGCATATCTTTTGGGGAATACGGATTCTGTGGCTCCAAAGCACAAGATATGGGCCGATAAACTAAAATATGAAGAAACTTTTAATGCTGATAATGTAACGGAAGTGGTGGAGCAAAGTGTTGGTCAAATTTTTAAAAGAGTCCTTGAAGACGCTGGCGTTTTCAAAAATTCCGAAGCAGGCCAAGCTGGTTTGAAAAAATTTATTGTGCAGTTAACAACTAATTGAAAACATGAAAAAAAATACAAGTTATTGCTTGTATTTTTTCATGTTTTCAATACATACTCTGCTCTGACTTTGATTATCATATAAAAAAATGATAACATTGCATTGAATTGTACATTAAAGATAATCGGTAAGGGGGATAGCGTGGGTAACAATGAATGGATTGGCATCGACAATGCGCATCAAAATAATTTAAAAAACATTTCGGTCAAAATTCCAAAACACCAGTTAACCGTTTTTACAGGTGTATCTGGTTCGGGAAAGTCAACCTTAGTTTTTGACACTTTAGTTGCGCAGTCAAGACGTGAATTAAATGATACGTTCTCGAGTTATGTGCAACATATTTTACCAAAATATGGTAGACCGGCTGTAGATAACATTACTAATTTGCCAATAGCAATACCAATTGAGCAACGAAAAATGTCGGGCAACGTTAGATCAACAGTAGGAACGTATACTGAAATATACACATTCTTGCGTTTGCTGTTTTCTCGAATAGGACAACCCTTTGTTGGTTATTCAGATGCCTTTTCTTTCAATCATCCCCAAGGCAAATGTGAAGTTTGTGATGGCTTAGGTTTTACTAAAAAAATTAATTTAACATATCTTGTTGATTTTAATCAATCACTTAATGAAGATCCAATTGATTTTCCAACTTTTGGAAATGGTGCTTGGCGTTGGAAACGTTATGCCTATAGCGGCTTATTTGATTTGAATAAAAAAATAAAGGATTATTCTAAAGAAGAACTAGATTTATTGTTATACGCACCACAGCAAAAACTAGCGTCTCCTCCTGAAAAATGGCCAAAAACTGCCTTATATGAGGGTTTGTTACCGAGAATTAAGCGAAGTATTATTAATACTGATGAGGGGAAAAGGCATAGAAAGCAACTTGAAAAGTTTGTATCCACTGATATTTGTCCAACTTGTCAGGGCTCCAGATTGAATGCAAAGGCGCTAAGTTGCAAAATTGATGGGCATAATATCAGTGATTTAGTTGCAATGTCATTGGATGAATTACAATTATTAATTCAAAAAATAAGAAATCCACTGGTTCAGGATGTTAAAACACAGATTGATAAACGCCTAAATGCTTTGATTACGATTGGTTTAGGCTATCTTAATTTAGCGCGAAGTACAGATACGCTATCGGGCGGCGAAGCGCAAAGAATCAGAATTGCTAAGCATATCACAAGCTCTTTAAATGATGTGATGTATGTCCTAGACGAACCTAGCTCAGGCCTACATCCAAAAGATATTGAACGACTATATAAATGTTTGTGTGTCTTAAAGAATCAAGGCAATACGATTATTTTAGTGGAACATAACCCACTGCTAATTCAGCGAGCTGACTACATCATTGATGTTGGTCCAGGTCCGGGAGTTAATGGTGGCAGTATTCAATTTTCGGGAACATATGGTGAGTTTTTAAAAAGCGATACGATTACCAGTGTTGCTATGCGTGAAAATGAGAGGTTGAATAATCATACTAATAGCAGCTTCAAAAAATGGCTGTCTGTTAGAGATAAAAATTTAAACACAGTACAAAACGTTTCTTTAAAAATACCACTTAATGCTTTGACTGTTTTATGCGGTGTGGCTGGATCAGGTAAATCGTCTCTAGCACAAATAGTAGCGTCAGAATTGATTCAAAGAGAAATCGATGTTATCAATATTTCGCAAAAGAACATTGGTATTAGTCTTAGATCAACTCCACTGACTTACTTAGATATTTTTGATGATATTAGGAAACTATTTGCAAGAGCAAACTCAGTTAGTCCATCGTTATTTAGTTACAATTCAAAGGGCGCTTGTCCGCGCTGCAAGGGAAAAGGCGTTATCGTTAATGATATGTATTTTATGGACGATGTCGTTTCTGAGTGTGAATTGTGCCATGGACAACGCTATAATCAGGAAGTTTTGCAATATGGCTATAAGGATAAGACTATTGTTGACATATTGTCTATGACGGTGAGTCAAGCCGTTAATTTTTTTAGTGGTATTACACGAATAGCTACTGGTTTGCAAGCAATCTGTGATGTGGGTCTTGGTTATTTAAAATTAAACCAATCTTTGAGTACATTGTCAGGCGGAGAGTTGCAACGGATCAAGTTATCGAGCTACTTACAAAAGAAGAGTAGTGTTTATATTATTGATGAACCAACGAATGGGTTACATTTAAAAGATATTGATCATTTGCTTGAGCTTTTCGATAAGCTGGTTGCTAGAGGAAACACGATTGTCATTATTGAACACAGTTTGAAAGTCATTCGACAGGCTGATTGGCTGATTGAGATGGGTCCTGAAGGCGGAAAAATGGGTGGTAAAGTTGTTTTTTCCGGTACAATCGACGATTTGAAAAAATCAAATGATGCAATAACAAAACCATATTTATAAAAAAGATGCATATAAAAAGCAGAAAAATATGATTTATTTTTCTGCTTTTTATATTTGGCTATTTATTCGATAAAAATTCTTTTATTGCATCAAATCCTAATTGTCGATTACCTGCTTGACAATGTTGATCACCACCAGACGCCTTGTCAAACATAATTGATTTAACGGAAGCAGCATTAATTAATTTGCTATCAATTTCTACTAAGCGGCTACTGGGAACATATTGATCATTTTCGCCAGCTAGTAACAGAACATCTTGATTAATAAGTGGCATAATCGGTTCCATATTATATTTTTGGAACTGTTTTAATAGTTCGTAAGGCGATTGAACGCCAACGTTTGCCATACCCTTATTGATTTTCCAATTTAAATCTAGATTATTGGCCATCATACTTTTGAACATAAAATTAACTGTTTTGGCATCTTTAGCAGCTAGCAGCTGTTCGATTTTAGTAATTTGATTATAGGGCATTCGAATACGTAATGCATCAAAGAAACTATAGAAAATATCAAATGCAACAATTTTATCCAATCGTTTTTCAAATGCGGCGGCGCGCATAACTAAATATCCACCTAATGACATACCAACTGCACTAGCTCTTTTAAGGTTGAAATAATCTAATATGACGCTTACTGGATTTTCCCAATTATGTATCAGGTGAATCCCTTGACGCAACGCAGTTCCTTGACCTGGCCCATCAAAAACATAAATGTTGTAATCAATTCCTTTCAAAAATTTTGACATTTTGACCATCTCTTCCATGTAGGAATCATATCCGGCAAATAGCAATAGATTCTTAGTGGCGTTTGGTGTGACTAGTTTTACAATTGGTAGATACCCATTTTCATAAGGTACTTGATACCTTTCGTATTCAAAGTCGTTGAAGCCTTTATAAAAATTTTCTCGATACTTTCGATAAGCATTTTCATCTCGGGGATCCTCAGGTGACAAATAAAACTCAGAGGCTTGATAATAAGTTGATGCGACAGAGAAATCACCATCTTGTTCTCTTGCAATAGCTTTGTCGTTCCATGCTTTAAACCATGATTCTTCATCTTTTAACTGAGGAATAATACTTTTTAAATCTTCCTGTACTTTTTGATCATTTTCGTACTCATCATTGATGAATCGATTAATTTGTAAATTGAATTGTTCATTTTTAACATACTGTTTAAACATGTTGTTCCTCCTTCTTTTAAGTACATTTTGACATGATGAAGGTAAAATACAACTGGCAAAAGCGGTAATAAGGAACGATATCATACTGAAAAAAGAAAACAGTATGATATTATTGGTGTATAAATAGGAGGGTCAGCATTGTGTCAAAAGACAAAAGGGTTATCAAAACAGAAAAATTGATTACTGAAACGATGATGCGGTTATTGACGACCACGAGTATTTCAAAAATCACTGTTAAGAAAATTTGTGATCAAGCGTTGATTAGCAAATCAACTTTTTATGATCACTATGTCGACAAATTTGATGTCATTGACAAGATTGTTGATGTGTATGCGATGCAGTTTAATTGTGAAATCCAACAAAGATTTGAAGCAGTGCAGCAGAAAAATACCTTTGAAATCTTTAACAAAATTATTAAAGATATGGCTAATCAAGATAGTGATTTATTAATTTTAATGTCGCTTGAACAGGATGTACATCCTGTTCAAGATTGTTTTCACAAAATATTATACGATAATGCCCACGCTTTCTTGTCAAAACAAAAAATGAATAATCGTTTTTCAGTTGACTTCTTATCCCAAATTTATGCTGACCTTGCATTAACTTCAATTTCTTTTACGTTAAAACATGCTGAGAACGAAAAGCTTCTTGAAGAGCAAACTGATTTTATGAATTTAATGCAAGAGGTGATCATTTCTAACGTTAAGCAGTAGACATTTTTTAGTAGCTGAAATAGCTAAGGTATGTTTATTTTGTCTATTCAATATTATCGCAGCTAGAAAATTATCAAAGCAAAAAAATAAAAAAGTACTGATTGATGTGTAAAGTTCATATCTATCAGTACTTTTTTGTCGATATAAATTGTTTCGGGGATGTGCCAGTTATACGTTTGAAGGTGTGGGAAAAATGTGTGTAGTCTTTAAAGTTAAGGAGCGTCGAAATGTCCATTAAGGAAAGTTGTGTTGAAAGTAGTAAGCGTTTTGCTTCTGTTATCTTTGTCTTAATGATGTATTGTTTGAGTGTTTCATTTGTTTCTTTTTTGAATCGTGTGGACAGGTAGTTTTGACTATATTTAAATTGTTTTGCAATTTTCACAATGGACAAATTTTCATAGATATGAATTTGAATATAGGTCTGCACTTCAAATATTAAATGACTTAATTTGCTATATTTTTTTGTTTTTACCAAACTAGTAAAATTGAGAAGAATATTTAATCGGACATTCTGATTAATAATATTTTCCACAGAAGTGTGCTTTTCAATTGTATTAATCCACTGGTCTGAAAGTAAATAAGCTTTTTTATCATTTACGCCAGCTTGAATCGCTTCTCGTGTACACAGGGTTGCAATAATGATGAGCATATTTTTCTCATGGCGTAAGCGATTATTCTTCATTGCTAAGAAGGATTCGTATGCATTATGGATTTGAAACTGCTTGTAGGCATTTATGACAATTTGTTTGTCACCGGTTTTGATAGAGCTGAGCAATGTTTGTTCATCAGAATAGCTATGATGTGTTTGTAGTTGAGAAGAATATTCTAAAAGACTGAGGCTATCATTTGGAGGGGCAATATCAATCAAACCGTTATTTTCAGATATATCATTACTGATTATTTTTAGTATTGCACGATATCTTTGATAGAGCTTAAGTAATAGGTATGTAGATGAGTGACTTTCTGATGGCGTGAGTTTACCATACAGCATTAAGTAGTATTTTTTTATTGAAAATATAGCAAGTATGTCATCATCGTCAGGGTGATTAAAATTCCTAATTGGATAAAATAGTATTGCAGATGGATTGTCCAAAATTTCATCATTAAAATGCAGTTCGTCATCAAACTTCATCAAGAGTTTTTCGTCGCCAAATATCACATTACAATGCGTGTCTTGCATAAATATTTTTTCATCAAGCAGTTGCTGAATTGATTCCAAAGTTTCTGTTAACATACTTAACCCCATTTTTCACAAAAAAAAGTTAGAAATTACAATTTCTTTTTCAACGAAAGATTTATTATTCAATTATAGTAAGCGCTTACAAAAAAATCAAACAATATTACTCATCTAATTTATGAAAATTGGATTTTTGCAGGAGACATTGTTGGAAGATTTTTTGTTCCTAATGGGCGTACTAAACAATGTCTGATAAAATTGATCGTTATTATTGCTTTGATAGGTTATGGTTATTGGTTGCTTACTACCATGGATGCTCCAAAAAAAAACATTTTCAATGATGTGTTGCCATCTAAAGAAACAGCTGCAAAGGATTTAGAAATTTTGAATATCGCGATAATGCTTGGACAAACAGGCGGCCATGGTTACGTAGGTGCAACTGCTATTGTATTTGCCTTCATTGCATGCATATTTATTCAAATAATTCGATCCACAAAGTAGTAAAAAGGTGAAATCTTCTGGAGGAAAAATGAAAGTTAAAATAGAAAAACGTCAAAATGAGACTAAAATCAATCCACGTTTACATGGTCAATTTATAGAATTTCTTGGTAATGCGATAAATGATGGCATATGGGTCGGAAAAGAAAGCAAAATTCCAAACATTAATGGGATGCGGTTAGATGTCATTAACGCCTTGAAAGAAATTGAACCTCCAATTATAAGGTGGCCAGGTGGTGTATTTGCGGATCATTACAATTGGCAAGACGGGGTTGGGGAAAAAAGGAAAAAGGTATTTAACGAAGGATTCGGAACATATAGCGTTGAAACCAATGAGTTTGGTACGGATGAGTTTCTAGAATTTGCGTCACTGATTCATTCTGAACCATGGATCAATGTTAATTTATTAACTGGTTCAGCTCGGGAAATGACTGAGTGGATGGAATATATTAATCGTAAGCAGTCAACGTATTTATCAAAAAAGAGAAAAGATTCTGGTCATGAAAAACCCTATGATGTAAATTATTGGGGAATCGGGAATGAAGTTTGGGGTGGTGGAGGCATGATGACCCCCGAGCAATATGTTGCTGATTACCGAAAGTACGCAACGGCGGCACCAACATTTGCGTTGAATCAGTTTTCAGAGGATTCGCGCTACTTCATTTTGAGTGGTGCCGATGCTAATAAACCAAAAGAACGCCGTTATTGGACTAAAAGTGTAATGAAGGAATTAGCAAGGGCTCGTCCACCAAAAGTTGATGGTTATGATTTGCATTGGTATAACTGGTACCTGGGTAATGAGTTTTCCGCCTCAGCAACAGATTTTAATGCCAACGACTGGTATCAAGTAATTAAAGGTGCGACAGAATTAGAAGATATCCTTAAAGAACAATACGATTTGATTCAAGATGGTTTGGATCAACTGCCAGAACCTGAAGGAGAGTTTGATCAAAAACTAGAGAAAATGGATCTGATTTTAGGTGAGTGGGGCAATTGGTATGGGAGAGCTTTTTTTGAAGAGAAGGCACTGTATCAACAAAATACAATGCGCGATGCGATAACAACTGCAATCGTTTTAGATATTCTTCATTCTAATGCTGATAAAGTTAAAATGGCTAGTATGGCTCAGACAATTAATGTGTTAAATGCATTAATATTAACTAACGGTGAACAATTTGTGCTAACACCAGTATATGATATTTTCAAGATGTACAAAGTGCATAGAAATAATGATGTTCTAGATGTGACAATAACAGATGAGAATAGTGATCACGTTAAGTTTTTTGCATCAATAAATGACAAAACAATTTACTTAAATGTGATTAATTTTGATTTGACTGAAACCATCAGTGTTGACATTGATTTACCAGGGTTGGTACTTCAGTATCAAAAGGAGGAGTTAGCGGCCAATGATATGCATGAAACCAATACGTTCGAGGATCCTAATCACCTACGTGCAGCGATTGTTGAACAGCGTAATAATGTTTCTGCGAATGAGTTATTTGATATTAGCATAAAGCCAATGTCAGTTTCTGTATTCAAAATTGTATTAGGTTAGTCTAAAGTTAAACTATTTAAAGAATGTGAAATAGTTGGTGTATTTCCGAAAAGTCAGAAAAAGATTGAGACACCCGTCTCGATCTTTTTCATGTTAAAATAACGTGGACAGGAGGTCTGGTATGGTAACGATACAAGATATTGCAAACAAAACTGGTGTGGCTATTTCAACAGTATCACGCGCTTTAGGGGATTCCCCAAAAATAAGTTTAAGAACTAAAGAACGTATCAGAAAAGCGGCGCGTGACATGGGTTATACACCTAACTTTGCTGCCAGAAACTTAACGCAAACTGAAAGTAATACGGTTGGCGTTGTATTTCAACCTCAATCAGAAGGTAATACAGATAATGACTTTGCCATGCAAATTCTATTTGGTATTAATGCGCAATTAATTGCGCGTCGTTATTTATTGACTACAGCTACGGGCAGCAATTGGTCTGAGGTGTTTAATGCAGTTAAAATGATGGTTGAAGCCGGACAAGTTCGACGCTTTATTTTACTATATACAGTCGAAAATGATCCAATTGCCGAATTGCTTCGTGAGAATCATGCACGTGTTGTAGTTACAGGTGAGCCAGAAATTGCTACGAATATTTTGTATGTAGATAACGATAATCGCAAAGCAAGCGCTGAAGCTACCAAAAACTTAGTGTCTAGTTTTCAGTTAAAATCACCAGTTTTTGTCAGAACGTTAGCTGATTGGCGCTTTGAAGATAATCGAGAGTTGGGCTTTCGTGAAGCACAAGAAGAAGGTGATGTTTTATCTTTACCCTTGGAATTCACGCAACAAAAGCAGGTCTTACAGAAATATTTTGAGCAACATCAAACGGTTGACGGAATAGTTGCCAGTGACGATAAACTTGGTTATTTGGCACGTAATCAAGCACAAGCTCATCTTCCCAGTCATCCTAAATTGCCGACAATTGCATTTAACTGTTCTGAATACGCCCGCTTGGGAGGGAAAAACTTTTATTCTGTTGATGTCTTACCAAGAACTCTTGGCAGTGAAGCAGTCCGATTGTTATTTAATGACCAGCAATCGCCACTTGAGAAAACTGAAGCTAGCAGCGTCATTGTTCCGTATCGTATACCAAAAATAGGTGAATAATAATGACAAATTTAAATGATGTTGCGCGCAATGCACACGTGTCTAAAATGACAGTTAGTCGTGTAATTAATCATCCCGAACGAGTTTCAGATGAATTGAAAGAGCTTGTAGAGAAAGCAATTCAGGACGTTGGATATGAGCCAAATCGCATGGCAAAAGCGCTTGTTAACAAGCGCCATTATGTGATTAGATTTTTACTGTTAGAGGATGTCACAACAGTTGAACCAAATTACGCCAAGCTATTGATTCATATTGCTAATTATCTCCAAGAGAGCGGCTACACGCTCGAAATAAGTACCGATTTAGCCGCCAGTACAAACAATATTGACGGGATGATTGTTAGTGGCTGGCGTCAAGCGGACTTAGAGGGTTTATCATTAGTGACCGTACCAATTATTTTGTATGGTGTGGCACCGGAAAATTCACGTCTTTCTTATGTTGACGTTCATAATAAACAAGGAATTGAGATGGCAACGCAATATATGATAGACAGGGGTTATCAGGATATTTGGTACATTGGAATTGCAATTGATTTACCATTTGCTAAGCAGCGGGCGTTAGGCTATCGTTCGGTCATGAATAAGTATGGTATGAGTCAAAAAGTTTTTGCGACAGAAAACCATGCCCACTCGGCGGATATATTGATGACGAATATGGTGACAAGTATTCAATCAAATACTGGTTTCGTCTGCGCGACAGATCGGATTGCTTTGGGTGTTGTCAGATCCTTGACACGTATTTATGAAGTGCCAACTGACTTTGGAGTAATTGGATTTGATGGTGTATTTATTGACCAAATTTCCTCGCCACAATTAACGACAATTAGGCAACCGCTTGCATTAATTGCAAAAAATTTGGTCAAGGAGATAGTAAACCGAGTTGAGTCTGATGAAGAAAATACCAAAATTGAAGTTAATATTACGCCAGAACTAATTATCCGCGATTCAACGCAATGAAATGATGTTACCGTTAACATCGGGCAAACGCTTCCAAATATTTATCTACTGCTTTATACTGTTCAATGTAAACGGTTACAAAAATAATATTTTGGAGGCAGAAATAATGGATGATAAGCATAAAGGGCAGGGATTGCCTAATTTGCCGCTTAGCACAATTTGGATGTTGAGTTTTGGGTTCTTAGGTGTGCAAATGGCTTTTTCCTTGCAAAGTTCACAAATGGGAAGAATTTTCCAAACATTGGGTGCTGACCCAACAAAACTTGGTTTTTTCTTCATATTGCCACCTTTGGCTGGACTATTTGTTCAACCCTTGGTTGGTTACTTTTCAGATCGAACATGGACCAAGCGTTTTGGACGACGCATGCCATACTTGTTAGTTGGTGCATTAGTTTCGGTTATAGTAATGTTCCTGTTACCAAATTCTGGTAGCTTTGGATTTTCTACAACCGCAGCATTATGGTTTGGCGCAATAACGATTTTGTTTATGGATCTTAGTTCAAATGTGGCTATGCAACCTTTTAAAATGGTTGTTGGTGATATGGTTAATGAAGATCAGAAATCATACGCCTATTCTATTCAGAGTTTCTTATCAAATACAGGTTCTGTACTAGCCACAATTTTTCCTTTCTTGTTAACAGCAATTGGGGTTGCTAATACTGCTGACAAAGGACAGGTTCCAGCTTCGGTTATTATTTCCTTTTACGTTGGTGCAGTTGTATTAGTTGTCTTCTCATTAGTTGCGGTATTCAACGTAAAAGAATACGATGACGCAACTTACGAGCTTTATCATGGTTACGCATTAAACACGCCAAATGATAATGATGGTGGGTTTTTAACTTTATTGAAGCGCGCACCAAAAACATTTTGGATGGTTACTGTGACACAATTCTTCTGCTGGATGGCTTTCCAGTATTTGTGGACATACGGTACAGGTGCAGTTGCAGATAATGTCTTTCATGCAACCGACCCAACAACAGCAGGTTATCAAAATGGTGGAAATTGGTTTGGAATTTTGTCGGCGGTTTATGCAATTGCTGCCGTACTCTGGTCGTTAGTACTGTCTAAAATTCCGGCAGAAAAAAATAAATTTGGGTATGCTTTGTCGCTTCTATTAGGGTCAACAGGATTCATTTCAGTTTTCTTTATCCATTCACAATATCTTTTAATTGCATCTTTCATTTTGATTGGTATTTCATGGGCAGGGATGATGGCTTATCCATTTATCATGGTTACTAATGCATTGAACGGCGATCACATGGGCACTTATCTCGGGCTATTCAACGGCTCTATATGCCTGCCACAAATTGTGGCGTCAGTTGCAAGTTTTGTTGTATTTCCAGCATTAGGATCACATTTTCCATCAATGATCTTAGTTTCAGGGGTTTTGATGCTATTGGGTGCAGTTAGTGTTGGTTTTATTAAAGAAATTCATAGTAATCCAGTGAATGCACATTAATATAGTAATAACGTTACCGTAAAGAAGAAAGAGGCATAAAAATAATGAAAAGAATTTTTGAAATTAACCCTTGGACAGTCGTAACGCACGATTTAAATCCTGAAGACAAACGCCTACAGGAATCTATGACAAGTTTGGGAAACGAATATATGGGCATGCGTGGTATGTTTGAAGAGGTTTATTCAGGCGATACACACCAAGGTATCTATATTGGAGGCGTGTGGTTTCCAGATAAAACAAGAGTTGGCTGGTGGAAAAATGGTTACCCACTTTACTTTGGAAAAGCTATTAATGCTTTGAATTTTGTGAAAGCAGACATTTATATTGATGGTCATCAAATTGATTTAGCCAAGAATGAATTTCAGAATTTTGAAGTATCCTTAGACATGAAACATGGTGTTTTGAAGCGTCAATTTACAGTCTTTGGCGTTGAAGTTCAAGTATCACGTTTCGTTTCAGCCGCGTTTAAAGAACTAGCCGATATTCACTATACCTTTACATCCGTGGATGGATATAAGCATAACATTCGTTTTGATGCTAGCATTGATGCTGATGTAGTCAATGAAGATGCTAATTATGACGGAAAATTTTGGCAAGTTTTAGATGCCGGTAATGATGTTGCATCGTCATTTATTGCCACACAAACCATTGAGAATCCATTTGGTGTACCACAATTCACAGTGGTTGCTCGTCAAAGTTTCATTGGTGGCGAAAAACACGGCACTAATCGTGGAACAAAAGAAGTTACTGATAACTTTGATATTGAGGTACCAACTAAAGGCGTAGTAAATTTTGAAAAGCGTGTTATCGTAACCACTTCTCGAGATTACGATAGTTTAAAAGAGACAATAGATGCTGGGACAGCGTTGACGAACAAAGTTTTAGAAAACTCTTATCAAGAAATATATGAAGACCATGCGCAAGAATGGTTGAAACGGTGGGAGAAGGCTGACGTTCAAATTGAAGGTGATGATGCTGCGCAACAAGGTATTCGGTTCAATTTGTTCCACCTCTTCTCAACTTACTATGGTAACGACCCACGGCTAAATATTGGACCAAAGGGCTTCACCGGTGAAAAGTATGGTGGTGCAACGTACTGGGACACAGAAGCTTTCGCCATTCCGGTCTATCTAGGTGTTGCTGATCCATCAGTTACAAGATCACTATTGCAATACCGTTTTGATCAACTTGATGGTGCCTTTCATAATGCTAAACAACAAGGCCTAAAAGGCGCGCTTTATCCAATGGTGACTTTTGATGGTATTGAATCTCATAATGAGTGGGAAATAACATTTGAAGAGATTCACCGTAATTCAACTATTGCTTATGCGATTTATAATTATACAAATATTACTGGAGATCACTCTTGGTTAGACGGGGATGGGGCGCAAGTACTTTACAGCATCGCACGTTTCTGGGCTGATCGCGTTCACTATTCAAAACGCAATAATCAGTATATGATTCACGGTGTCACTGGACCTAATGAATATGAAAATAATGTTAATAATAATTACTACACTAATTGGATGGCTAAATGGGTATTACAGTATTCGCTTGATCACTATGACGAAATTAATGACAAGCAAAAGGCAAAGCTAGCTATTACCGATGAAGAGTTGGTTCAATGGCAAGATATTGTTACCAAAATGTATTTGCCAGAAGCTGATGTTGATACAAAAAATGGCAAAAAACATATTTTTGTACAACATGATACATTTTTGGATAAAGATTTAACCCCAATTGCTGATATGCCACAAGATATTCGTCCAATCAACCAGAACTGGTCTTGGGATCGAATACTACGGTCGCCATACATTAAGCAGTCTGACACTTTGCACGCAATGTTCTATTTTCCTGATGCCTTTACTGAAGAAGAGAAACGTAACAATTTTAACTTTTATGAGCCACTGACTGTGCACGAATCATCATTATCACCGTCAGTTCACGCGATATTGGCTGCTGATTTACAAATGGCTGACAAAGCTGTTGAAATGTATGAACGCGCTGCGCGATTGGATTTGGATAATTACAATAATGATACTGGTGATGGTTTGCATATTACTGCGATGACCGGTTCATGGTTAGCAATCGTGCAGGGATTTGCCGGAATGCGAGTACGAAATGACGAATTAAATTTAAAGCCATTTTTACCTAAGAATTGGACAAAATACGCGTTCCGTCTGGTTTTCCGTGGTCATGTTTTAGAAGTGACGGTTGACAAAGAAGGTGCAGATGTCCAACTAATTTCTGGTGATCCACTTACGATTAATTTATTGGGTAAACAAGTCACATTAACGAGATAATAAAGAGGACAAATCAATGCAGAAATTCAAAGATATTAAGGGATTTGCTTTTGATTTAGATGGGGTCATTGCAGATACAGCTCGATTTCATGGACAAGCTTGGCATCAGACTGCTGATGAAGTCGGCACAACTTGGACACCACAATTGGCTGAATCACTCAAAGGTATTAGTCGCATGGAATCATTGCAAATGATTTTAGACGCGGGTAATCATGCGGATGATTTTTCACAAGCTGATAGAGAAGCACTCGCTGAAAAGAAAAATCATTTCTATCAACGATTGATTGCAACATTAACGGAGGACGACATATTGCCGGGGATGAAAAGTTTTATTCATTCGGCCAAAGTGGCAGGGTACAAAATGTCTATCGCCTCAGCCTCAAAAAACGCTCCTATGATCCTTGATCATTTGGGATTAGCAAATGATTTTGTTGGAATAGTAGATCCAGCAACACTGACAAAGGGAAAACCAGACCCTGAAATTTTTGTTAGAGCTGCAGAAGTGCTAGAACTAGCACCCAATCAAGTGATTGGATTAGAAGATTCAGCAGCCGGTATCGAGTCAATTAATAGTGCTGGTCAAATATCGTTGGCAATTGGTGATGCAGTTGTTTTATCGGCTGCTAATTTAATTTTCAGTTCGACTGTCGATGTTACTTTGCAAAGTATTCAATCTAAAATGGACAAAATCAAGTCCAACTAAAAAAAATCATTAAAGCTACTAGAAATAAGCTTTAATGATTTTTTATTGTGCTAATTATTTTTATTAAGCGTTGTCACTGTACCTGACGGTACGATTTTAGTCTCTGTAAAGAAAACAGCATGTGGTGCTAATTCCTGTTCATCTAGTGCCGAAACAGCCAACTGTCCCATCAATTGAAAATCTTGTTTGGCAGCACTGAGAATGGGCCGGGTTATTTGTGCTATTTCAGTACCGTCAATTGTTACGATAGATAGGTCTTTGGGAACATCTATTTGAGCATCTTTAGCACCATTGAGGATGCCAACGCTGATAATATCAGCCGAACCAATTGCTGCTGTAAAAGGTAACGGTGTGCCAAAATGTTTGACAGCATCCAATCCGGTTTGATAAGTAATATCTGTCCCCCAGATAAAATCAGAGTTATATTGAATACCGTGTTTTGCGAGTGAATCAATAAATCCTTGCCTTCGTAATTTGGAAACAATTGAATTTGAGTTTGAGGAACCAATGAGCGCAATTTTTTCATGTCCATTTTCGTAAAGATAATTAACAATTTGGTGCATCATATCATAATTATCGGAGGAAATTGAAGGGATTTCATTGTTTAATTGATTTGAAACGCTAAGAAGCTGGACATCAGTGTTGGTTAATAGGTTAAAAACCGGGTCAGCAATTTCAATATCTACTGCCAACATGACAATTGCCAGCACTTTTCGAGATAGCAAAGAATGAACGGTTTGCAGCTGTTGTTCTTTGTTTACATCGACAAAGGCGATGAGTAATTCATAGTTGAGCTCATACGCTTTAGACCGCATGCCCTTAATAATTTCATCAGCAAAATTAGTATGCTCGCTTGGTACTAACACGCCAATAACGCGACTTTGTTTTTGTGATAAATCAGCTGCTGATTGATTCTTAAGATAACCCATTGATTCCGCAAGTTCACGAACTCTTTTTGCTGTATCCGCATTAAAACGACCTCGATTAGTTAAAATCCGAGAGACGGATGCTGGTGAAAGCCCAGCTTTATCTGCAATGTCTTTAATAGTAATAGCCATATCAATTATTATAACCTAAAAAGGTTGACTTTCAATATGGAAGCGTTTACAATGTAAATTGCGTAAACGTTTACTCAAAAAGTTTTTTAGAAATAATAAGGACGGTTAGTATGGAAAAAGTACAGTGGTGGCAGAATACTGTTGTCTACCAAATTTATCCCAGGAGCTTTCAAGATAGTAACGGAGATGGTGTGGGGGATATACCCGGCATTATTGAACGATTACCCTATTTGAAAGCTCTTGGTGTCCAAGTGATTTGGCTAAGTCCAATTTATCAGTCGCCAAATGATGATAATGGCTATGACATTAGTGATTATCGTAAAGTTTTACCGGAATTTGGAACAATGGCAGATGTTCAAGAAATGCTCGAGGTAGCACATCATTTAGGTCTAAAAATTATGATGGATTTGGTCGTCAACCATACTTCTGATGAACATCAATGGTTTAAAGAGAGTCGTAAAAACAAGGATAATCCTTATCGCAATTATTACATTTGGCGTGATCCTGTGGATGGTCACGAACCTAATAATTGGTTGTCAGACTTTGGTGGATCAGCATGGGAATTTGACAATAATACACAACAGTATTATTTGCATTTATTCTCAAAGAAGCAACCAGATCTTAATTGGGATAACCCCGATTTACGACAAGATATTTACGACACAATGAAATGGTGGTTAGATCAAGGTGTTGATGGTTTTCGCATGGATGTTATTAACCTAATTTCAAAACCATCAGATTTACCAAATGATCCAAATGTCACCTTAGAAAATCATGGCTCATCGATGGATTTTGTTGCTAATGGTCCAAATATTCATGATTATTTACAAGAAATGAATCAAGAAGTATTGTCAAAGCATGATATCATCACTGTTGGTGAAACGCCAGGCGTATCAACAAAGGATGCAATGAAATATGCCGGATTTGATTCGCATGAGTTGCAGATGATTTTCCAGTTTGAACATACTGAGGTTGATAACAGTCATGAGGGATTAGGCAAATGGAGTGATGAACGCTTCAATCTGGTTGATTTAAAGCGTATTTTATCCAGATGGCAAAATGAGTTGTATGGTAAGGCTTGGAACAGTCTTTATTGGAATAATCATGATCGACCAAGAGTAGTCTCACGATTTGGAAATGATTCAGATGAATATCGCGTATTGTCTGCTAAAATGTTGGCTGCAACTTTACATTTTATGCAGGGAACACCTTATATTTACCAAGGTGAAGAAATTGGTATGACCAATATTGACTTACCATCTATTAAAGACTACCGAGATATTGATACCTTGAATGCATATGATGACTTAGTTGTCCAACAAAGACGAGTTACTGCTGATAAAATGATGTCTTATGTTCATCATTCTTCAAGAGACAATGCACGAACACCAATGCAATGGGATAACACTAAAAATGCCGGATTTACTGAAAGTCACCCATGGTTAAGTGTTAATCCTAATTACCAGACCATCAATGTGGCAGATTCATTAACTGATCAACAGTCAGTCTTTCATTTTTACCAAAAGCTCATCGCCTTAAGGCAAGAGTTATCCATTATCACGACTGGGAAGTATGAAGTGTTGGATTTAGAAGACGAATCTGTTTACGCTTACAAGCGGATTGACAAAGACACGCAATTACTGGTTATTAGCAATTTTACTGATCAAAAGCAAACACGTCATTACGATCGAACCCAATCTGCACAATTAGTTATAAGTAATTATTCAGATGATCAAGGTGACACACTCAGACCTTACGAATCAAAAGTATATTTGTTTTAATTCAATAAAATGTAAGCGGTTACTTAAAT
Source organism: Leuconostoc mesenteroides subsp. mesenteroides ATCC 8293 (assembly GCF_000014445.1). Taxonomy (NCBI): domain Bacteria; kingdom Bacillati; phylum Bacillota; class Bacilli; order Lactobacillales; family Lactobacillaceae; genus Leuconostoc; species Leuconostoc mesenteroides. The sequence goes on from NC_008531.1 coordinate 898,389, forward strand.
TGCTGTTATTTTAAATTTTTATATGATCACTTAATTAAGGAGAGTGAATATAATGAGTAGTAACGAACACAAAAAAGGTCAGCTTCCGATGCTGACTAGCATGCAACTGTTTTTAATGACTTTTGGTTATGCAGGCGTCCAGGTTGCCTTCTCGGTTCAAACGGGTAATATGGGAAGAATATTCCAGACCTTGGGTTCCGATCCAACAAAATTAGGATTTTTCTTCATCTTGCCCCCTTTGGCAGGTATGATCACGCAACCTTTAATTGGTCTGTTTTCTGACAAAACTTGGTTGCCTAAATTGGGTCGACGAATGCCTTATCTCATTGGTGGCTGTTTAGTATCATTGATTGTTTTACTATTATTGCCCAACACAGGTTCATTTGGTTTTGGTTATGGATCAATGACAGCCTTGTGGTTTGGTGCGGTAACAGTATTGTTCATGGACTTGTCCGCAAACGTTTCAATGCAGCCTTTTAAGATGATTATTCCTGATATGGTCAATGAAAAGCAAACCGACAAAGCCTGGAGCTTACAAAATATATGGGGAAGTTTGGGTGGCGTGATTGCCTTTGTTTTCCCATTTATCTTAACTTCGTTTGGTGTTGCTAACACTGCAGCACGTGGGGTTGTGCCTGATTCAGTTAAGATTTCATTTTATGTTGCAGCTGCAATACTATTATTGTCAACCATTTTTACCATTATAAATGTAAAAGAGTATGACCCAGAAACGCTAGCATATTACCATGGTTTCAGGTCCGATGATAAGACACATGAATCGTTTATTGATATTTTGAAACACGCGCCAAAAGTTTTTTGGACCTTAGGCATTGTTGAATTCTTTGTCTGGTTTGGTATTCCATACATGTGGACTTATTCTACTGGTGCTCTGTCAGAAAATATTTGGCACGTTTCAGACCCTGCATCTGCTGGCTACCAAGCAGCAGGTAACTGGTTTGGTATTTTGCAGGCAGTGTACTCGGTTGTTGCAATAGTAGTGGGTATTTTATTTCAAAGGTTAAACGATAAAACAAGAAAAATGACGTATTTCTTAAGTTTGATAGCTGGTGGTTTAGGATTTATTATCGTAGCTTATGGTCATACTCATGTGTCGTCGTTAATTGGATTTGTACTAATCGGTATAGGTTGGATTGCATTGATTTCGATTCCATTTACTATTTTGACGAACGCATTGGATGGTAAACATGATGGCGTTTATCTAGGTTTGTTTAATTGCTTTATCTGTATCCCTCAAATTGTTGCTTCGGTAGCAAGTTTTGCTATTTTCCCAGCTGTCGGAAAATCAATGGCCCACATGTTAGCAATTGCAGGCGTCTTTCTGATGATTGGTGGTTGTTTAATTTGGATTGTTAAAGAAGAAAAAACACAAGTAGATATGACACAAAAAGGAGAATGAAAAATGACAGAAGATATTAAGTGGTGGCAAAAAGCAGTTGCTTATCAGGTTTACCCACGATCGTTTCAAGATGCAAATGGAGATGGTATTGGTGATCTTCAAGGCATAGAACAAAGATTAGATTATATTAAAAAATTGGGTGCCGATGTCATTTGGTTAAATCCAATATATGCTTCACCTGACAAAGATAATGGCTACGATATCTCTGATTATGAAGATATTAATGCAAAATTTGGTACAATGCAGGACTTTGATCGATTACTTCAGAAAGCTCATGATAAAGGGATCAAAATTTTGATGGACTTGGTCGTTAATCACACATCAGACCAACACCAATGGTTCATTGAAAGCCGTTCCTCAAAGGATAATGATAAGCGTGACTTTTATATTTGGCGTGATCCAGTTGATGGACATGAGCCCAATAATTGGGGTTCCTTCTTTTCAGGGCCGGCATGGAAATTTGACGAAGAAACTGGGCAGTATTACTTACATTTGTTTGTTGAAGGACAGCCCGATTTGAATTGGGTAAATCCGGAAGTGCGCCAGGCAGTATTTGACATGATGAACTTTTGGGTTGATAAGGGAATTGATGGCTTCCGAATGGATGTTATTTCTTTGATATCAAAACCAGATGGGTTACCAGACGGTGAGGTACCTGAAGGAGGGGAGTATGGTAATTCAGATAAGGCAGTAGCTAATGGGCCCCATGTTCACGAGTATCTGCAAGAAATGCGTGAAAAAGTGCTAAAGAGAGCTGATATGATGACTGTTGGTGAAGCATCTGGTGTTGATATCAATAACGCTATCAAGTATGCAAACACAAATGAATCAGAATTAAATATGGTTTTCCAGTTTGAACATATGGGACTTGATAATAATCCAAATCCAGCTTTGGGAAAATGGTATGATCAAAAAGTTTCTCTAGTCGACCTGAAGGAAAACTTATCCAAGTGGCAAAATGATTTAGCTGGTAAAGCTTGGAATTCACTTTATTGGGATAACCATGATCAACCAAGAGCAGTAAGCCGCTATGGGGATGACCGAGCAGCGTATCGTGTGGTTTCAGCAAAGATGGTTGCGACCTTATTACACTTTATGCAAGGGACACCATATGTCTATCAGGGTGAAGAAATTGGAATGACCAATGCCTATAATTTGCAACGTGAAGATTTCGATGATGTTGAAATCAAAAATGCTTTTAAGTATTTAATTGACAAGGATCATTTGATTGACGAAGACACAATGTTGAAATACGTACATGCGAAAGGACGCGACAATGCACGAACGCCGATGCAATGGGACAGTACAGCGAATGCAGGATTTACAACAGGCACACCATGGCTCAAATTAAACGATAATTATGACACAATAAACGTTGAGCAAGCACTAGCTGACAAGAGTTCTATATTTTACTATTATCAAAAACTAATTCAATTGCGCCATGATTTGCCAATTATCACTACTGGCAAGTATCAGTTGTTGGATCCGAAAGACGAGCAAGTCTATGCGTATCGACGTGTGGGAAACAACGAACAACTGCTTGTTATCAATAACTTCACTGACAATATCGTTACACGAGATTATAGTGTACCAACAAATGCAAAAATTTTGGTTAGCAATTATGCTGATGACAAAGCGGAAACACTTCGTCCGTACGAGTCTAAAGTTTATCAGTTTGAAAAATAGTATCTTGCTTGATGACTAGCATTAAATGTTTATTGTAAACTAATTTATTTAAACTATTGTAAACGCTTTCATTTTGATAAATAATAACAATATAAAGTTGGATTGTAACCACTGAATAAGTTGCGGTGGGCAAAACCAAATGATAGGGAAACTATACACCTTTCGATAATCGATGGTGATGGGGAACTATTATTTGGTTTTTTATTTTCAAAATATAGGAGTAGACCATGCTGGTAAAAAGAATTTTTAATAATAATGTTCTACTAGCTGAGAATAGCGAACAGGAATTAGTTATCGTTGGGCGCGGCGTTGGTTTCAAGCAAAAAATAGGTAATACAGTTGATTCGAGTAAAATTGAAAAAACTTATTATCCGCAAGATGAAAATTGGACGAGAATGTTTAACGAAATGGCTGATACAATTTCGTCAGATTATGTTGAAATCGCCTCACATATTATTTCAACTGCGGAAAAAAGTTTAGGCCTGTCATTTGACGGATACTTGTTAATTGGACTAGCAGATCACATACAGTTTGCGGTAGAACGCTTACAAAAAAACTTGCCCATTAAAAATGAACTATTATGGGAAACAAAACATTTTTATCCTGATGAATATCGTATTGGTGCACTCGCTGTAGCTTTTATTAATGAACAAATGGGTGTGCAATTACCTGAGGATGAGGTTGGTTTTATTGCTTTGAAGTTTGTTGAAAAGCGTGCTGGACCAAACTTCAATGAGAAAGCAACCAATATGACGCAGCTCATTGAGAGTGCATTAACATTGATTCGTCATGATTTATTACCTGATATTGATTCTTCTAATCTCAATTATCAGAGATTAATTGTTCATTTGCGTTTCTTCGTAGATCGACTATTAGATGAAAGCCATGTTCAAAAAGGTGAGAATAGTTTTGACAATGTAATGTCGCAGCATTTATCAGAAAGTCTGCAGGAGCGTTACACAAGCTCATACCAATGTGCACAACGTGTGATTAACTATTTTGAAAAACAAACCAAACAAAAAACAGGAGTCAACGAACAAGTTTACTTGACTATGCATCTGCAAAGAATTGTTGATTCTTCAATTTAAATTAGGGATTGTAACTATTTAATTAGGCAAAACCCAAAAGATATCATTTATGTGATGTTTTTTGGGTTTTTATTTTACAACATAACGAGGTAGAAAAAATGGATTATGGAGTTTTGGCTAATAATATATTGGCTGGTGTCGGCGGCAAAGATAATATCGGATCCGCTTGGCATTGCGCTACGCGTTTGCGGTTTAAGTTAAAAGATGAAAGCAAGGCAGACACTGAAAAAATAGAAAATATGGATGGTGTGATTACCGTTGTTAAATCAGCGGGTCAATACCAGGTAGTTATTGGCAACAACGTTGCACGGGTTTTTGAACCATTGGCCGATGCAATTGGACTAGCAAGAGATGACGCTCAGAGCGATAATCAAGAAGAAAAAAAGAAAGATAATATTGTTAATCGCTTCATTGGTTTTATTTCAAGTGTTTTCACACCTTTCTTAGGGGCAATGGCCGGAACCGGTGTTTTGAAAGGCCTATTGGCACTTTTTGTGACACTCGGATGGTTGCAAGAGTCCAGTGGAACTTATCAAATTTGGTATGCTGCTGGTGATGCATTCTTCTACTTCTTACCAGTTTGGCTGGCCTTCACAGCTGCAGCGCATTTGAAAGTGAATCAATATGTTGCAGCAGCTTTGGCTGGTGCGTTACTTTATCCAAATTTGATTACATTATTAGCAGGGAGTAAGCCTGTAACATTCCTCGGTTTGACCGTTGTCGGAACAACTTACAGTTCGAGTGTTATACCAATCTTGTTAGCAGTTTGGATGTTATCTTATTTACAACCAATTTTGGATAAGTTTTTCCATGATTCTGTTCGTAATATCTTTACACCAATGGTCAGTCTGATTATTATGGTACCAGTTACATTATTGGTTGTTGGTCCATTAGGTACTAGTGTTGGAACTGTGCTATCGTCGTCAGTCGAGAGTGTTTACCGCGTGGCACCTTATGCTGCTGGTGCTGTAATGGGTGCTTTGTGGCAAGTGTTTGTTATCTTCGGCGTACATTGGACTTTCGTGCCAGTTATGACAAATAACATCAGTCAGTTAGGATATGACTACTTGCTACCAATGTTAAGTGTTGCTGTTTTAGCACAGTCGGGTGCCGCACTCGGTGTGTTCCTCAAAACAAAAGATGCTAAGATGAAATCTTTAGCAGGATCATCAGTCCTCACAGGTGTACTAGGCATTACTGAACCGGCCATTTATGGTGTTACGCTTAAATTAAAGCGACCATTTATCTTTGCAACGATTGCCGGTGGTATTGGCGGTGCCATTGCTGGTGGGGGTGGCGCACATGCGAATGCCTTTGCCTTACCTAGTTTATTAGCCTTACCTACGTATTTGGGTAAAGGATTTACCAGTGTGGTTATTGGTTTGGTTGTCGCCTTCATTTTGTCAGCAGTTGCTACTTATCTATTCGGTGTACCTAGCCAACCAAAAGACAGTAAAACAGACGCTAAAAACCCCGAAGAAATTCAAGATGACCTAGTCATTGCACCCGTGTCTGGCACCATTATCCCACTAGAATCAGTAAAGGACGAAGTTTTTGCCAGTGGCGCAATGGGCAAAGGTATTGCTATCGTACCTGATGATGATCAAATTGTTTCACCAATAGTAGGTACAGTAGCTGCCGTTTATCCAAGTAAACATGCAATTGGTTTAATCTCCAATGGTGGTGTAGAAGTACTAATTCATGTAGGAATTGACACCGTGCAACTGAATGGAAAGCATTTCAATCAATTAGTTGAACAAGGACAAAAGGTCTCTGTTGGTACGCCATTAATAACCTTTGACCGTCAAGCTATTCAGGAAGCTGGATATGATCCAACGGTGATGGTGATTATCACAAATACAGCAGATTACGAAATCACCGAGACACAAGATACGGTAGCTAACCAAAATTGGTTACTACAACTGAAAGCATTATAAAAAGGAGAATAAAAATGTACAGTAAAGAATCAATCACAGGCTTTCCAAAGGACTTTTTATGGGGTGGCGCAACTGCTGCTAATCAAATTGAAGGGGCGTGGCAAGTAGATGGGAAGGGCTTAACAACAGCTGAAGTCGTACGTAAAGCTGAAGACCGACGTCATGGTTCAATGGGAGATGTTAACGCAGATACCCTACAAGAAGCTATCGCCGATCATTCGGATGTACATTATCCAAAACGTCGTGGAGTTGATTTTTATCATCACTACAAAGAAGATATTGCACTATTTGCAGAAATGGGTTTTAAAGTATTTCGACTTTCAATTGCTTGGTCACGTATTTTTCCAACTGGTTTAGAAGAAAATCCAAATGAAGCTGGGTTAGCTTTTTATGACCGAGTATTTGATGAACTAGATAAATACCATATTGAACCACTCGTGACTCTTTCACATTATGAGATGCCAATTGAACTAACGAAGCGTTACAATGGTTGGTTGGACCGTGAGGTCATCAAGGCATTCAATCACTATACAGAAACTGTTTTTAAAAGATACAAGGACCGAGTTAAGTACTGGTTGACATTCAATGAAATTAATACTAGTGCTTGGGGATTTCATGAAACTGGCGCTATGGATGGTGATTTAAGTACGCAAGAACAGTTGCAAGTGCGCTATCAGGCAGTTCATCATCAATTTGTTGCCAGCGCTATTGCGACAAAGCAATTAAAGGAAATTGCGCCCAACGCCAAAATTGGTTCAATGTTAGCTCGCATGCAAACGTATCCAGCAACAGCAAACCCGGTTGATGTGCAAGCAGCACAAGTTGAAGATCAGAAAAATTTGTTTTATACGGATGTCCAAGCACGAGGTGAATATCCAGAATACATGAATCGATATTTCAATGAAAATGGTATCGTTATTAATATGTCTGCTGATGATGAAAAAATTTTGAAACAGTATCCGGTTGATTTTATTAGTTTCAGTTATTATATGACCAACGTGACAGGAGTAGATGGTGTTGAAGACGGGATTGGTAATATGAGTTTGGGTGGTCGTAATCCCTATTTGAAGGAATCAGAATGGGGATGGCAAATCGACCCAATCGGCTTGCGAGTTTCTCTGAATGTCCTGTGGGATCGTTACCGTAAACCATTATTTATTGTTGAAAATGGCTTAGGAGCAGTTGACGAATTAACAGCAGATTACAAAGTACACGATGATTATCGTATTGACTACCTTCGTTTGCACATTGAGCAAATGAAAGAGGCTGTGATTGATGGCGTTGACTTAATGGGCTACACAATGTGGGCACCACTAGATATTATTAGTTTTAGTACTTCTGAGATGAGTAAGCGTTATGGCTTGATTTACGTAGATCAAGATGATGCAGGAAATGGCACATTAAAGCGTTACAAAAAGGATTCGTTCTTCTGGTATCAAAAAGTTATTGAAAGTAACGGTAAAACATTAGAATAATAGCAAAAAGCGACACACCGATAAACAGTGTCGCTTTTTAATTGAAGTAAGTTATTTAGGCTGAAATTTAACAAATATATTCAAATCTTTGAAATCATCATTATAAGTTATTTGGTCTTTTAATATTGCTTCTAAGGTAAAGTTCAGTCTATGAGCTACAGCTATACTCTTACCATTTTCACTGTCAGATTGAAGGATAATTTTATGAAAATTTAATTTTTCAAAAGCATAGTTCAACACAAGATTTACTGAGCTGGAAATGATGCCCAGACCTTGGTAATTACTCGATAACCAATAACCTAGCTCTGCTCTTTTGTTTTTCCTGTCAATATTATGTAAGTCAATCATTCCCACGGGAGTATTATTAACGAGTATCGTCAGCATAAGCAATTCTTGTTTGGCCATTTTAAGCCGAGCGTAATTTAAAAATTGTGCCTCATTTTCTACGGTTTTAATATTAGGCGTCCAAGGCATCCAGCGTGATAGAGTTTCCCTATCTTGATTAATAATACGAAATAATTCAGCAGCGTGACTGTTTTCGGGCATGACTAACTGGACTTTATAATGATCTATTACGAATTTTTGAAAAGTGAACATTTTAAACTCCTTAATACCTTTAAATTATACTCTTTCAATGAAATAGTTTGCGTTTTTTGCGAAAGTATCGTGATCATTTAATTAACAACAAGTTTGTACAGTCTAGTAATTTATATCAATTGCAGAAGTAGATCAGCTGAATAATAAGTGTTTAATAATTTACTCGGAACTTGTTTTATGTTAATATACTTATAATTAATAAGTATATTACTTTAATAAAAAGAGGTGTGTTCATGAGTAAAGTTATAAGTTTGGTTGGTCAACAGTTAGATGCGTTACTAGAAAATGAGACTAATATCGTTTCCAACCTAGCAAATGCTGCTGCCTTATTGTTTCAAAACTATGAGAATCTGAACTGGGCAGGTTTTTATATCTACAACGATGATGCTAAAGAGTTGGATTTAGGCCCATTTCAGGGTAAAGTGGCATGTATGCATATCAAGCCTGGATCAGGCGTGGTAGGGACAGCTTTTGCTAACAAAGAAAGTATTGTTGTACCGAACGTACATGATTTTGCTGGCCACATTGCTTGTGATGCTGATAGTAATTCGGAATTAGTGGTACCAATATTTAAAAATGGACAAATTTATGGAATAATTGATATCGATTCGCCATTACTGAACCGCTTTGGTGAGAACGAAAAAAATGAAGTAGAAGAGCTTGCTGAAATCTTAGCAAATCATATTTAATGTCCATGCTACAAATTAAAGGCAACTGAGTTGAACAGTTGCCTTTTTATTTTGATAGGAATCCGTATCAGTATCTACCTATTTTTGAGGACATCTAGTACGTGGCATTTTTGGTAAATAACCAATACTAGTAAACCTCCTAGCGACCCAACTAATGCCAGAAAAAGACCTGAGCTAACTCTAGTATCCGGAACAAAATGATTGGATACTAGACTCAATCCGGTAAACAGTATTAATAACATAAATGAGCTAACATAGATGGCATTTAATGCTTTTGTATTTAAAAAGTCAAGAAGTTCAAATCGATGATTAATATAACTGCCCATAATAATTGTGACAATAACCAGAGAAATAAACGTTGATAATAAAGCGCCTAGAGAGCTTGTTAAATAGATCATAATAGGTTGGCATAGGATTTTTACAGCTATGCCCCAGCCAATTGCCCTAAGCGCTATGCCAGTTTTACTGAGTCCTTGTAAAATCATGGCTAGGACAGATGTTAACCCCATGAATAGCGCAATAACCGCTGAAATTTGTACCATTGGTATATATAAGCTTTCCGCAGCATAATTTCCATAAAATAAAATGTAGACCGGTTTACTCAACGAGTAAAGTGCTGCACAAGCAGGTAAGGTAATGGCACAAAATAATACGTAAGCTTGACTAATATATTTTCTTAGTACCTCATGATTGTACCGGCTTTTCGAAATTAGAGGCAAAATAGTCGATGCAATTGAAACAGACAATGAAACCACAATCATAATTAGCTTATTACTATTAAAATTGAACAAGCCAAAAATCGTTTCAATTTTATTACTTGATAGCATAGGATTGAATTTTGACATCAGTACGTGAAAACTGAATTGATCTATCCATTGATAGGCAACTAAGAAACCACCAATGACGACGAAAGGCAAAGACTGAACAATAATATGCTTAAAATCGATGATTTCTGGTTCAGAATTTTCTTTAAGGGAATCAGCATTTAACAGCTGCTTTTTTGAAAGTGAGTTGGTGCAGAAGAGTAAGTAAAGTGTTGCAACCCAAGCACCAATTGATGCTGCAAATGTTGAATGTACAACTACAGTTACCCAGCTGCCATGCTGTAGTTGTAAAATAACATATGCAGATCCTAACATATAGGCCACACGGACGACTTGCTCAATCACGTCAGACTTGGCAATTTCTGCCATTCTTAGCTCACCCTGCAGTCGACCTCTTAAAACAGATAAAAATGGAAACACTAATACAGCCAAAGAAAGGGATCTTAGTACAGGAATCAATTTTACGTCACTGGCAGAAAGGATAGGGGCTAAGGACCATAATGCAACGCAACAAATAAATCCCGCGACCCAACTTAGTCGCGTCGCATTTTTCAAGAATTGATGCTTACTATTACCTTCAAGTCGTGCCGTAAATTTAGCAACAGCTGAAGGTAATCCAGCAGTCGATAACATTAAGAAAAATTGATATAAATTATAGCCTTTACCCATCAAAGTGTTAGCTTGGAGTGATAATGCACCTAACATTATTGTCCAAGGAATGACATACAATGCGCCTAAAACTCGCGAAGTAATATTGCCAAAAGCAAGCCATGCGGTACCATTGGTGAGTTGGTTTTGGGATAATTTTTTTAGTCTCATTTTATTATTGTAACACTGATAATTATTTCAATATATTAGTGCGTCTAAATTTGAAAAGGGATTGCATAAATATAGTTACAAAGTAGTCATTCCTTTGACAAAATGGACTGGTAAGGTGACGTGATTGTGGGACGCTGTAGTAGTAGTTTTTTGATTCATTTGTGATAATAATTTTTCTACTGATGATTTGGCGATTTCGGCAGTAGGCTGTTTAATTGAAGATAAAAAAATTTGTTGTCGTGAATAAATACGAGCACCATCAAATCCTATTATTTGTACATCTTTGGGTACATTAATTCCCTTATTGAAAGCTGGAATAAATTATATACGCAACGACAACGTTGGCAGCGTGGCCAAATTGAAGTATCGCAAAAGTATTCTGGAAATCGTTTGGGATTAAAATCATTTTTCTCAAATTTTTTGGTGAGAAGACTAATCATTGATCACACATTTATGTTTCTAAAAACAATATGGCTCTTCGCAAGTATTGCGCTATTGTTTTTAAACTATTCACCGTTATTGCTACTACTATCATATGTTGCCATTTATCTTCTATATGTTTTTATGAGTACAATGGTTTTTGTTAATGTAAACATGATGCTAAAAAAATTTAGTGATGAGCGAACATTTTATTTTTCGCTATTCGATTGTGTATTTTGGATGCCCATATATAATTTTATTTTGTCTTGGGTACGCTTAATTGGCGTAATTAATACAGAATATCTTTCTGCTAAGTGGGCTACGAAAAATTATCATGAAGAATTCAAAACAGTAGGAACAATTGTTAAGCAGGACTTTATTAAAATTAAAGGAGGTAGAAAAAAATGAATTTAGTAGGTACCTATCATTTGAAATATTACATCCATGCTAGCCATGCAATTAGATGGGAAAATGGCGAAGGTGACGAACACGCACATTCTTGGGAAATAGCGGTAGAGTTCCGTTCAACCAACGAAAACATGATTGTATTTGATAAAATTGAGAGCTCTCTAGATGATCTTTTTAAAGCATATTCTGGAAAATTTTTGAACACGGTTGAACCTTTTACCACAATAGATCCTACTTTAGAAAATATAACAAAGTTCTTTTTTACGTTAGTTGAGAAGCAAATTTTACCTATGCACGCACAATTAAACAAAATTGAGCTCGGTGAATCGCCAATGAGATTTTATTATGTGACCCGAGATGACATGAGTGGTGAATAGGATATGAAAAAGAAGATATTTTCTTTGGGAAATGCTACTATTCTGATTTTATTTTATTTACTTTTTGGTGTTACCTATCTTTCAGCGATTCTATCAGATAATTTTACTATCGGCGATAACTTAAAAAGAGGCACAACAACTACGTTGGGATTGCTTGTCTTTATCAGCATAATACTATTGTTCATAAGCCTAATTTATTTTTTACCTAAAGTCAAAAAGGCTGTTGTATTTGTTTTTAAACAACATAAAAATATTACATCAATTGCGTTATTTGTATTGTTAGTTTTATTACAATTTTTGTTTGTAACAGTATTTCATCCTAAAATTGGCTGGGATCCTTCGGCATTAATTAATACACTAGATCATGTAGATGATGTAAATAATCGAGCATATTTTAGTTTGAATTCAAATAACTTGCCCATTCTGTTGTTTATGTCGTTTCTTTCAAATGTTTTTCAGTTGAAAACATGGTTGTTTTTTGATTATCTGACCATAGTCATGGTTGATCTATCGATTATTTTTTCGGTTGCCACCTCTTATATGATCGACAGACGTTACTTTGCAGTTTCTTTATATATTCATATATTAGTATTTGGTTTCTTTCCTTGGATAGTTATACCCTATACCGATACATGGGTCCTACCATTTGTATCAGCATTTTTATTTTTCTATTTCAGCGCAAAGAAAGTATCTAAACTATGGCAAAAAAATATATTAATGACACTCTTTGCTTTACTTGTGTGTGGAACGTATTTCATTAAACCATCCGCAATTATTCCCGCTATCGCAATTGGTTTAATTGAGGCACTTAGCTTGTTTAAAGAAAAACGTGTGTTATTACCCGAAGTACTCAAAAAAACCAGTACAGTTTTGATAGTTATGTTTTCTTTTATTTGTTTATACACGATAACTCAAAATAAAATTGAGCATCAAACATTAATTCATGTCAATCGAGAGCGGGTTATCCCAGCGGTGCACTTTATGAACATGGGTATTTCTGGTGATGGTGGATATAATGCGCAGGATACTTTAAAAATGGGTGAGTTAGCAACTAAGTCCGAAAAAATTGAGTATTCGAAACAAATGTATGTTAAACGATTAAAAAAGTTAGGTGTCATTGGCTATTTTCATTTTATAATTCAAAAGCAAATAAACAATACGGCCGATGGCTCGTTTGCATGGGGAAAGGAGGGGCATTTTATTCAGGGAGACCAAATTCCAAAATCCCACGGATTAAAAGGGGTGCTGGAAAATTATCTATATATATATGGGAAAAATGTGGCCGACTTTCGGTTTATTGCCCAATTCATTTGGTTGATTATCTTAAGCTGTATATTTTTTGGTTGGCATAATAAATCACAGACAACACAAACAATCAGATTAGGTATCACGGGAGCCTTTCTGTTTCTTCTTTTGTTTGAAGGAGGTAGAAGTAGGTATATTATCCAATTTTTGCCACTATTTTTATTGGGCGCCAGTCTCTTGGTTAATGATTCGAAACAAAGTATTAAAAAAATTATTGATGCTACGTTATTAAAACGAACAAACTACGAATCATAAAAATTACAATTTTGATAGTATGATGTCACTGGTAACAGTGGCTTTTTAATTATGAAAGCGTGAAAATTAAGGTTATAATTATTTTGTTGGAAAACACAGTACGCAGTAAAGTTAACAGATTAATAAGTTTGTTAATTGTCAAATCATATTTTGAAACTTTACGTCAATATATGAGTCATCGAACGAAAAATGGAGAACATAAACGTATGACCAAACAAAAGATAGTATTAATAACTGGTGCTAGCAGCGGTATTGGGTATCAAGCAGCAGAAAAACTAAGCGCGTATGGCTTCAAAGTTTATGGTGCAGCACGCCGAATTGAAAAAATGAGTCCACTGTCTTCATTAGGAATTATTCCTCTTAAGATGGATTTAACTGATGAACATTCAATTAAATCAGCTGTAGCACACGTTATTAGTCAAGAGGGTCAGATTGATATTTTAATTAATAATGCTGGATATGGTTCATACGGTGCTATTGAAAATGTCCCCATAGAAGAAGCTAAAAAGCAATTTGAAACTAATTTGTTTGGCCTTGCCACTCTTGTTCAACTGGTTTTACCACATATGCGTCATCAAAAATATGGTCGTATTGTTAACATTTCATCTATGGCAGGACGTATGACAACATATATGGGCGCTTGGTATCATGCCACTAAGTATGCTCTCGAAGGATTTAGCGATGCGCTACGCATGGAGGTCAAACCATTTGGCATTGATGTTATTCTTATTGAACCAGGTGGAATTAAAACTGACTGGGGTACTATTGCTGCAGAGAATCTTCGAAAAACTTCGGTTGATACACCTTATGCTGAACATGCTTTAGCAGCGTCCAAAAGAATGCATCAACTTTATACATCTAGCAGGCTAACAGATCCAGATATAGTTGCTTCAACAATAGTAAGGTCAGTGACTACTAAACGACCAAAGCCTAGATACTTAGTGGGTTATGGCGCAAAAATATTGATTAGTTTGCATGCCATTTTACCTACACGAATGTTTGATAAATTAATTCAAAAGGTTGTTTAAATTTTAGTCCACTACAAGGAGGTAGTTATGGATTCATTTCCTTTGGAAAGACCTTACATCACTATTACTAATGTCATCTGGAGCTTTGATTATGACACGCAACAGGTCAAAGTACTATTAATCAAGCGTGCCGATGAGCCATTTAAAAATTTTTGGGCGTTACCAGAAATATTGTTGCGAGAAGATGAAAGTGCACACGAAGCATCCTTACGGCTAATAAAAGAGAAAATAGGATTATCGCTTTCTGATGTTCATGCAGAGCAACTAGCAACGTTTACAGCACCAGATAGAAATCCTGATTTTCGGGCGCTGTCGCTGAGTTACATGATATTTTTGCCAAAATACGTGAATCTTGTTCCTGGATCTGGTGCAATCGAAGCAGAATGGTTTACGCTAGAAAAGATTAAAAACAATTATTTTGGCCTAAAAAAGGGTGATTTGTTTTTTAAAACGTTAGCTGAAAATGAGTACGTAACAGAATTAGATTCTCAAAAGCGATTGGCCTTTGATCATAATTGGATTTTAACTGTGGCTTGCCACCGGATAGTCAACAAACTGAACTACCAGCCGACTATTTTATTAACATTAGGATCTTCCTTTACGCTGAAAACAGCTCGGCACGTCTATGGTATTTTTGGACAAGATGAGCCTGATAATTCTAATTTTTTACAAAACAACAAAAAAATATTTGAATTAGTTGGAGAAGTTGATAAAAAAGGGCCGGGGAGGCCAGCAAAAAAGTTTCGCTTGCTAATTTCATTTTAAAGATGTAGAATCTCTTTATAAATAATAAAAGTAAAAAATACTTTTATAAGGAAGAGGTTCTTTTTATGGATAAAAAGAGACACTTATTGTTCATTATTGGCACGGCATGGATGATTGACGCATTGGATGTTGCTTTGCTATCGTTTATCATGCCATTGATTAAAAATGAGTGGGACGTCGGTAGTACAGAATTAGGATTGGCCGCCGCTGTCACATCGATTGGCATGATTGTTGGGTCAATTGTTTGCGGTAAATTAGCTGATAAATATGGTCGTAAAAATATTATCATCGGAACGCTACTCATTTTTTCATTGGGTAATTTGGCGTTAATATTTGCGCCAAACATCTTGTGGTTTATGGTGATTCGTTTTATAACAGGCATTGGATTAGGTGGGGAGTTACCAGTAGCAGCAACGATTATTGCTGACAACTACACTGGTACAAAGCGATCACAAATGCTGTTATTAGCGGATAGTTTTTGGGCCTATGGTTGGATTTTAGCATCTTTGATTTCTTTTCTAATTATTCCTCGTTTTGGCTGGCGCGCTGCCGTTGCCCTTGCGGCTTTGTTTGCTTTTTATGCCCTAGCATTGCGTAAGCACTTACCAAATGAACCGATCAATAAGAAAAGTCACGAAGGCACTTTTAAAGAGCTTCTTTCCAGCAAACATCGATCAAGGTTAATTGTTTTAAGTATAATGTGGTTTATTGTGATGTTGACCTATTATGGGATCTTTTTGTGGCTACCTACTGTCCTAACCATGCGTGGTTTTTCAATCGTTAATTCATTAGGATATACGCTTATCATGAGTATAGCTCAGTTGCCTGGGTATTATTTAGCTGCCTACTTAATGAATAAGATGAGTCGGAAAAAGATTTTGGCAATTTATCTGTTGGGCACGTTGATTTCGAGTTTCGTTTTTGGCTTTGGTACTAATATAGCTTTAATATTAGTGGCCGGTGCCTTTATGTCTTTCTTTGACTTAGGTGCATGGGGGACATTAATCTCCTTGACTCCCGCACAATTTCCTGAGAAAATACGGGGTACAGCCATGGGTACCGCACAAGCAGTTGGGCGTGTTGGTGCCACGGTTGGACCATTCCTTGTCGGTTGGTTATTTGATTTCAAATTAGGCATTAGTGTCATATTTAGTGTCTTTGCAGTATTGCTGATTATTGCGATAGTGGTGTTATTGATAGGTGTAAAAGACAATCTAGAGGACGAGTATTGATTTTTACCATAGTATTACTTAGTTGTGTTGTACAAATTTATATGTTTTATACAAAAAAACAATGAAATTTATATACACAAATTGTAAGCGTTGACATATAATATAATAAAGATAATTTATGTCTTCCAAAATTTAAACTGATAGTCAGAAGGAGAAAAAATGAAAGCAGCTGTATGGCATGGCGTTAAAGATGTTCGTGTGGAGGATGTTGAACTCAAACCAACAAAATCTAATGAGGTAGTAGTGCGTGTTGCTTATGCTGGGATTTGTGGCAGCGACTTACACGAGTACCTTGAGGGTCCTGTATTTATTCCCGTTGATCAACCAGATGAATTGACTGGCGGTCAAGCACCATTAACGATGGGACATGAGTTTTCTGGCGTTATCGAAAAAGTAGGTCCCGATGTGGCTAATTTTAAAGTTGGGGATCACGTTTCAATTAATCCAACTGTCACAAAGGGAATTTCTTCTGATGATTTGGATGTTTACGATGGCTATAGTTTTATTGGTTTAAGCACGGATGGTGGCTTTACATCATACGTGAATGTACCAGAAGATAACTTATATCATTTACCTGAAGAATTCTCATTGAAATTAGCAGCTACTATTGAGCCAACTGCAGTTGCGGTCCAAGCTATCAAAGAGGCTGATCTTCGATTTGGCGAAAAAGTTGTGATTTTTGGTGCTGGACCAATAGGTGTATTAGTTGCTGCTGCTGCGAAGGCGGCAGGGGCTACTAAAATCGTGGCTGTAGATTTGTCAGAAATTCGCTTGAGAAAAGCGCTTGAAATGGGCGCAACAGACGTGATTAATCCAAGTCAAGTACCAGACACTGTTGCAGCTATTAAAAACATTATTCCTGGTGGAGCGGATGCATCATTTGAAGTTGCCGGGGTACAACCAACCTTTGAACAAGCAATAGATGCAACACGTCCGCGCGGAAGTGTCGTTATTGTTTCAATTTTTGCAAAGCCAATCAGCTTTAACCCAATGCAATTGATGAATGCAGGTGTTAAACTGACCACAACAATTGCTTATTCAAAAGAAACTTTCCAACAAACTGTTGCTCTTGTTAGCAGTGGGCAAATAAATGTAGAACCAGTTATTACGGATACAATTTCATTGGACAGTATTGTTTCTGATGGTTTTGAGTCATTAACAAGCGATAAATCGCAGGCCAAGATTTTAATTGATTTAAGTAAAGATTAACTACTTTAAAATATCGAAGCATACAAGTTGCTACTATTCTTACTTTTGTTTAGGATAGCGGTAGCTTTTTATTATGATTTACACATTTAGCTAATTAATATATAATGAAAAGAGTTTAACTTGTTTTTTAGAATTTATAACAGTTATGGGGAAGAGTAATGGACGATGTTAAAAACTTATCCAGCGTATATTGGGTTAATATGCTGAGCAACAAATTTGTTTTTATTTTTAATTTGGTTATTCCGACTATTTATTTTCTATATATAAATATCAATTCTTTCATGCGTGACAGCGTGACGTTTAACCACGAAACTTTCAAGGTCATTGGTTATTTTTGGGCTTACATCATTTTAGTCACAATTTTAAATAATGTGATTGTTGGGATGATATCTCAAAGGGAAAGCGGATTTTACAAACAAACTTTCTTCATTGTCGGATCTAAATACAAAATACTGGGTGCTAATTTTCTTGTCCAGTTATTAGTGTTGAATATTGAATTACTGATCTTTAATTTTGTGGTCATGTTTACTGCTCATTATTGGAGCATAAAGCTATTATTAGCTGGCATAATGGCTTCTATCGTTGTTTCATTACCGATTGCTTTTGCTGGTAGCATATTATTTATGCTTAAAATTAAAATAGAGTCAATAAATATCCTGGTGAGTATATTATTATTTGGTCTATTTATTGGGATGCATGTTCCAAACAATAGGGAAAACTTAATTACTACCTTTACTTCGCTAATTAATCCGCTTTCATATATTACTGAAGTGAGCTATCAAGTGCTATTATTTTTATTTAATGCTAAATTGTATTATTCGGAGATTGTCGTTTGTCTATTAGTCACACTTATTTATGTTTTAATTGGTTGGTACTCTATTTCAAAATTATCAGTAAATGCAGTGGCCGATCGAGTCTAAGCGGGGAGAGTAAGTTATGCAAATAAAAAAATATTCACTCCATTTTGGGAAAAGGATTCTTGCAAAAAATCTTGATGTTATATTAGCCGAAGATAAAATAAATATTATCTCCGGTGGTAACGGTGTTGGAAAAACTACTTTTTTAGATTTTCTTGCTGGTGTCGGGCCCAAGACAGCGACTGGAGAAAAAATTGGTGTTCCTGCCCAACGCGATATTGCTTACCAACTTCAGAACATACATTTTTTTCCAACACTAACCGTCAAACAAACTATTGAAATGTATCGTCGATTCGGTAATTCGTTGTTAGAAGATAATGAAAGCTTTAAAAAAATTAAGCAGACAGTTTTAGACAGTATCTGGCATTTAAAAGTTGGCCAACTTTCTGGTGGAGAAAGAAAAATTGTGTTGACTTATGGACAGTGTCTACTCAATAAAAAATTGTATATTTTTGATGAACCGACAAGCGGGGTAGATACTACAAACGCTAAAATTATATTAAAGCTTATTGCAGCTTTAGTTGTAAATAATGAAAAAACAGTGGTTATGACATCGCACAATTTGGACCAATTAGACGGCCTCCCATTTTCTAAAATAGATTTTTAACACAGTTGGATGCTATTAATATGGTAATATAAAGTTAGATTATGTAATTCATAACAAATGGGAGAAATACATGACTATCTTTGAGGACATTAAAGCAGATAAGGATAATTTAACTTACACAGAAAAAGGCTTAAATCCTGTATTTTACACACCTAAGAGCGC
This sequence comes from Leuconostoc mesenteroides subsp. mesenteroides ATCC 8293, assembly GCF_000014445.1. Classification (NCBI taxonomy): domain Bacteria; kingdom Bacillati; phylum Bacillota; class Bacilli; order Lactobacillales; family Lactobacillaceae; genus Leuconostoc; species Leuconostoc mesenteroides. The sequence continues at coordinate 917,606 of NC_008531.1, forward strand.
GAAAATTCTGATTATTGGTCAGGCTCCTGGTAAAAAAGTGCAAGAAACAGAAATCATGTGGAATGATGCTTCTGGAGATAGACTACGCGAATGGTTGGATGTTGATAGAAAACAATTTTACGATTCTGGTAATTTTGGATTTATTTCGATGGACTTTTATTACCCGGGGAAAGCAAAATCAGGTGATAAGCCACCGCGTGGTAGTATAGCAAAAAAGTGGCATCCAAAGCTTATTGCTTCAATGCCTAATTTGCAGTTAATTGTTTTAATCGGGTCATATGCTCAAAAATACTACCTACACTTGGCTCGCACAGAGAAAATAACTGATGTTGTTAAAAATTATAAATCTTATTTGCCAAAATATTTTCCTATCATTCACCCATCGCCAAGGAATAATATTTGGCTTAATCGTAATCCTTGGTTTGAAAAAGAGGTAGTACCTCGCTTGCAAGCCAAAGTTAGTGACACAATTAAAGAAAAGTGAAATTGTGCGACTATCTGACTGAAGTATAAAAAGATATTTATTTAAAATAAAAGGAAACAAATAATATGATAGAACAAAAAAATCATACAAAGCAGATCACTATTTTAGCAACCATCATTGCTTTCAATATTGCATTATCTTACATTGTTAAGATACCTGTCCCAGCGACAAATGGATTTGTTAACTTGGTTGAAGCTGGGATATTTTTAGCTGCCCTGCTTGGTGGTGCACGTAGTGGATTGATCGTCGGTGGCTTAAGCGGTCTGCTGTTAGATTTGCTTGCTGGTTATCCACAGTGGATGATTTTTTCTTTAATTATTCATGGGATAGAAGGATTAATCGTGGGCTATTTTGGCTATAAGAAACATATTACCAGCCAAGTCATTGGCTTAATTATTGGATCATTTATTATGGTGGTTGGGTACATGTTAGCTGGTGCTATGTTGTATAATTGGACAGCGGGATTGGCGTCAATTATCGGGAATATCGCACAAGCAGTGATGGGATTAATCGTTGCATTAGTTCTTGTTCCAGTATTTAAAAAGCTACCACAGGTTGATTTGAAAATTTAAGCTTTTTTGGTTAGCTATTGCTTTTTCCGGTTGATTGAAGACCTTGTATAAGAAGAACAACAAAAGTTACATTTATATGATATAATTACAAACGAACTGGAAAACTGGAGCTAGGGTTCCGCAATATGGTCAGTGACCGAGGGCTCCATCTTTTGAAATATTCAAAAGGCACCTATTGATATAAAAAATCCGAGGGGAAAGGTTTAGCGTTTTTACTGTACGCTGATTCTTTCCTCTTTTTTGTTGTTTTTGACTTCGGTAGAGTAATAGCTGAAAAATAACGTAAAATTCAAAACTCAATATTTTTGCTATATTGAAAAGTGCAATAAAAAAACATTAAGAGAATACGAAGAGGTAAAAGATGATGAGAAAAATTGCTTTTTTTATTTAGATGGAACGCTTTGTTCAGGTGGCGATTTACATGTCTCTTTGGAGATCAAACAAGCGTTTCAAAGCATGCGTGAGAATGAAATTGAACCTGTTATAGCAACGGGCAGAAGTTTTTACGAGGTACAGCATTTACTGACGTTTTTAGAAGTAGAAAATTACATTCTGTCTAATGGTTGCTATGTCAAATTCAAAGGAAAGCTAATTCAAAATGCGACTATGTCGATTGTTGAAATTCAGCATATATTAGCAATAGCCAATGAGTACAATATTGGTACAGGTTTTTTTAACCAGAACGGTTTTGCTCTAACAATGGATAATCCGATCGTGCAACAACATATGAGAAGTATGGGCAGTATGGATATCGAGTTCAATGAGAAGTTTTTTGTAGAACAACCTGTTAACTTTATGAATTTATATTTAAACGCCAAAACCGAGAGGGTCATTAGAGAGAAAATTATTGCAGTTTCAGATATTGAATGCTATGCGCCGTTGGCCATCGATATCCTACCTAAAGGAGTTTCTAAGGGGCAAGCAATTAATTTGTTGCTAGAAAAGGTTAGTGACAGTAGGGTGACAACTTATGCATTTGGTAATCAAAACAATGATATTTCCATGTTCAAAACGGTGAATTATGGGATGTCTATGAAAGAGTCTACAGCGGAATTAAAGAAGTTATCTAGCTATGTTGCAAAAACAGATAATGGCGTTTTGGAAGGCTTAAAACATTTTAAGTTAATATAAAAAACTTTCGAATAATCATTCAAAAGTTTTACGGTTAAAAAAATAAATGAGGCCGAACAGTGATAAAGTTAAACTACCTAAAACACTGTAGGTCCAACTACCCCAAGTGCTTACAAAAAAGCCAAAAATAAATGAACCTACCGGTTGAATGCCATCAAAAAATAGAAATGTAAGTCCAAAAATTCTTCCCAAAAATGAGATGTCCGTTTCTTCTTGAATAAAAGTAATCATACTGCCAAAGAAACGTGATTGTATCAAACCATATACTAGTGCAATGATAATCCAACTATATATCGAAAATTTTAGGCTACCTAGAATAAGAATAATACCATAACAGATTTGTTCAGCAAAAATACGATTTGAAGAAATTTTTTGTTTTTGTACTGTTAACCACAGACCGCCTACCAGACCACCGACAGCTGCACAGATCAAAAACAAACTATAACTAGAAGTGATTTTGGAAAAGTAGTGGCTACTTATATAAGGTGTGGTGAGTAGGAAGCCAGCGCACACAAAGTTAAAAATACCCATGGAAGTCATATATAGAAGTAATTTTTTGTGTTCGAGCACATATTTGAACCCGCTAATGGTACTTATTAAAAAAGATTCAGATTGATGGTTCTTAACTGATGGTGTTGGCTGGTAAGTTATTAATAAATTAAAAAATAGTGCTATAAAATATGAAGCAGCATTAATTAAAATAAATTCACTAAAATCAATGCCATTTATTGCCAATAAAACGCCACCAATAACTGGGGCGATAATATTTGCAAGACCAAAGAATGTATTTGAAAGTGCGTTGAATTTTTGCAAATAATTCCCGTTGATTACTTCAGGTACAATTGATTTAGCGGCTGGATAGTTCAGGGCCAGCATTAAATTTAGTATAAAAGTAATCAAAATTAAAAGCCATATTTGGGGAGTGTTATTATTAATTAGAAAACTACTGACGACACAAACCAAAGTAGCAATAATATCAGTCCATATTAAAACATATTTTCGATTGTGTTGATCTACTAGTAAACCGACTAATAAATCGCCGATCAAGAACGCAAAGCCACCAATTCCCTCGATGATACCCAGTAGTTGCGTAGTGCCAGTAGATTTTACTATTAGCCAGTTTAGCCCTAAAACATATATAGCTGAGCCGATTTGTGAAAAAAATGGGCTTAACATTAATGAAACGTAGGTTCTTTTCAAATGATTTGTCATAATAAAATCCATTTTAAACAAATACTTTCAGTAAAACAATATAAATTAGATATGTTCTCTTTATGCAAATAAAAAAGACCATCTTTCCTCAGAAATTAATGATCAATGGTAAGATAATTTTTATTGTGTTTCTAATTTAAAGCATCAATTATAGCTTCATTAAATGATGGAATGTCTTTTGGTTCTCGGCTAGTGATGAGATTACCATCAATAACCACTGGCTTATTCTCTATACGGGCACCGGCGTAATAAAGATCTGGTTGTACTGTTCGATATGCTGTCATGGTTCGACCCAATACTAAGCCAGTAGGAATCATCAATTGTGGACCGTGGCAAATACTAAATAATGACTTATTGGTTGCCAAGAAATGTTTTGTAAAATTAACAAAGCGTTCATCGGCTCGCAACTGATCTGGAGAAAAGCCCCCGGGAATGAACAATGCGTCAAAATCAGATGGCGCTACATCGCCGATTGATTTATCAATGTCAATTTTGGTGCCATGTTTTCCTGTAACAGCTTCAGTACTAAAACTGATTGTTGTAACTGAGGCACCACTTTCTTTTAGTGCTTTGACGGGGTCAGTGAATTCAATATCTTCGACTAAGTCGGTTACGAGAACAGCAACTTTTTTACTCATGACTAATTCCTCCTTCTATAATTAATTCAATTGTAACGATAATTGATATAGAATGAAAACGATATGTCTTGTAAATAATGAATAAGTCATTATCTTTGTAAACGTTTTCTGTTGGTGGTATATTAACATCAACAAATTGAATGTGTCACTTTGTTGAGAAAAATTTCTTTTTTTATATAGAATATTCAAATCGACTGCTAGCACAACAATTGCGTGTTGTGCTTTTTAATTTAAAAAATTTAAATTTTAAAGATATAGTAGTGAGCATTCGGCACGCACTCAAAAGGAGATGGAACAATGGCATTATTATCTGAAGAAATGAAAAAAATGATTGACCAACAGCTACCATTTTTAGCGACTACCGGAGGAGATGGATCGCCACAAGTCGGTCCTAAAGGATCAACTCGTGTGTATGATGATGAACATCTGATTTACTATGAACATACATTCAAACAAGCTTATGCAAATTTACAACAAAATGGTTATGCGGCAGTTGCAGTTGTGGATTCTAATGTAGAGAAAGGGTTCCGCTTTGAAGGAACGGCCGTTATTCATGAAGATGATGACTTTGCTAATGACATTTTAGCCAAAACAAGCATATTTGATCGTTTTCCAAGGGCGGCCGTCGTCTTGATAAGGATTGATCGCATCTATAAATTGGATAATACTCTGGAAGCTGGAGATCGCATTGCCTAATAGTCAAGAGAATATGGAAAAGGAAAATGTCATGACAAAGCCTATTAACCATCAAGTGATCAAAACAGAAGCCTCAGGAATTCGTCTTGTCTTGGACTTAGTAAAGAAACCTGCTGACCAAATGATTGAATTAACGGTTGGCGAAATCGATTTACCTACGCCCGCAGCAACTAAAGAAGCAGGTAAGCAAGCAATTAGTAATAACGTGACAAAGTATACCGAGAATATGGGATTCCTGTCGCTTAGAAGAGTGATATCTGATTACATTAAAAAGTTTTATGAAGTAAGTTATTCCCCAGAAAGCGAGATACTTGTGACTGTTGGTGCCAGTCAAGGTATTGACCTCACGGTTCGTGCGCTCATTGACGCCGGTGACGAAGTCCTTCTAATTGGGCCTGCCTATCCAGCTTATATACAAGCAGTAGTTCTAGCTGGGGCAATTCCTGTCGTGGTTGATACTCGTTCTACTCATTTTAGGTTATCTCCAGAGCAACTTGGGTCAGCAATTTCAAGCAAAACAAAATTAGTTATTTTGAACTACCCAAACAATCCAACAGGTATTGTGTTGTCGAAAGAAGAATTGAGTTCACTAGCGTCAGTTATTCAACAAAACGATTTATATGTGCTGACAGATGATGTTTATCAAAGACTAACATATGATCAAGATTGTGCGCCATCAATTGCCAGCGCATCATTAATGAAAGAGAGAACAATAATAGTCAACGGTTTGTCGAAATCGCACAGCATGACAGGCTGGCGTATCGGCTATTTAGCTGGTCCTAAAGTACTAATTCAAGAAATCTATAAAATACAGCAAGCTAATGTTGGTTGTGCATCAAGCATCTCACAAATGGCTGCGCTAACAGCTTTAACCACCGATATTGAAGCACCAAAAACATATATTAGGGTGTTTAGAAAGCGTAGAGACTATGTTTTGCAGCGCTTAGATGAAATGTCCTTAAACTATACTAAACCTGATGGTGCTTTTTATGTGTTTATCGATGTAAAAGCATTTGGCATGTCGTCTTGGGATTTTGTTGCATTCACAATCAACGAATCTGATCTTGTTTTAGTACACGGTTCTGCTTTTACGGAGGCCGGTGAAGGATACGTGCGGCTATCTTTTGCAAATGAAATGCAAGTACTCGTTGAAGCGATGAATCGTTTAGAGAAAACGGTAGATGTTTTAACGACAAAAAAATCCGCTCATTTAAGTTGACAAAATAAATACAAAAGACTATCATTGTAAGCGGTTACACGTAGTGGTTTATCGGTACACTAAGAAAGGAAGAAAATGATGGATAGTCTATCTAATTTATTTGATCTTACAGGTCGAGTTGCGATAGTTACGGGTGGTGCTTCAGGATTGGGAAAATATTATTCTCAAGCTCTATTAGATGCAGGAGCTGATGTTTTTATAGTTAGCAGAAGTGAAAGAGGCTGGCCAGAGTTAACGCAGTTTGCTGAAAATCGTAATCGAAAAGTGCGATTTATGAGCATCGACATAACTGAAAGTGGCGCGGCAGAAAAAATTGTCAAAAATTGTGTTACAATTTTTGGTCAATTAGATATTTTAGTTAACAACGCTGGTATCCAGATTAGAAATAACGTGCTGGATTATAAGGATGAGGATTGGCGTAAAGTTATTGATATCAACCTAAACGCATTATACTTTTTGTCACATGAAGCCGCAAAATTCATGACAAAACAAAAATCTGGGAAAATAATTAATATTGGATCAATGCAATCGTTTCGAGCTGGAAAGTTTATTTTTCCTTACGCTGCAAGTAAACATGCAGTAGTCGGACTAACAAAAGCTTATGCAGATGCTTTAGCGCCCTATGGGGTTCAAGTCAATGCGCTGGCTCCCGGATATATTGATACTGAAATGACAAAGGCTCTCCAAAATGATCCAGAAAGAAATACCGAAATTCTAAACCACATTCCGGCAGGACATTGGGCAAAGCCATCGGAATTAATGGGTACGGTTATTTATTTAGCTAGTGATGCTTCAAATTATGTGAATGGCGCAACAATCCCTGTTGATGGCGGCTATTTACTAAGGTAAGGTTCGTATTTAAAAGGAGAATTAATTATGCCATTGTTAACAGTTTTGATTGGTGTCATTTTACTCGTATTCTTGATTACTAAATTTAAGTTGAACACTTTTTTATCGTTAGTCATTACAGCGTTTGTTGTCGGCTTAATTTTAGGTATTCCAGTTTCTGATATTTCAACAAGTATTGAGACAGGAATAGGTGGTCAGTTAGGCCACTTAGCGATTATATTTGGATTTGGATCGATGCTTGGAAAGTTAATTTCCGACGCAGGTGGTGGCTTTCGAATTGCGCACCAGCTCATTGCGACTTTTGGAAAAAAACGCATTCAAATTGCTGTTATTATTACGTCGTTTATTATTGGTTTAGCTTTGTTTTTTGAAGTTGGATTAGTCGTGTTATTGCCAATTATCTTCGTCATTGCACGTGAAGTAAATATGCCTCTTTTGTACCTTGGTATTCCAATGGCTGCGACATTAAATGTTGCACACGGTTTCTTACCACCGCATCCTGCACCGACTGCTGTATCACAGGTGTTGAATGCGCCTTTGGGGCACGTTTTACTGATTGGTATTTTAGTGTCAATTCCCACGATCATTATTTCTGGTCCGGTGTTCAACTATTTTTTGCATCGAGTATATCCGCAAGTTTATAAAAAAGATATTAATATTTCTGTTTTAGGTGAGTACAAAGAATTCGAGTTGAAAGATACACCAAAGTTTGGTATTAGTGTTTTGACAGCATTATTACCAGTAATATTGATTAGTATTGCAACCATCTTATCATTTGTTTTGCCAGCTAAGTCAGTTATTTATCAAATCGTCACATTTATCGGTGCACCTGATGTAGCTATGCTCATATCATTAATTGTTGCGATTTTCACCATGGGTATTTTCCGTGGATTGAATATCAAAGAAATTGGTGACGCAATGTCTGAATCGGTTAAACAAATTGCTATGATGTTGTTAATCATTGGTGGTGGTGGTGCCTTCAAACAAGTATTAGTTGATGGTGGTGTTTCTAAGTATATTGGCGATTTATTCGGACAAACTAATTTGTCCCCAATTCTTGTTGCTTGGTTAATCGCTGCTTTACTTCGCGTCAGCCTAGGATCATCTACTGTTGCTTCGATAACAGCAGCCAGTTTAGTTACTTCAGTTGTGTCCAACTCAAGTGTGAGTCCTGTATTAGTAGTTTTGGCAATTGGTGCTGGAAGTATATTTGCTGATCATGTTAATGATGCTGGATTCTGGATGATAAAAGAATATTTTGGTTTAACATTGAAAGAAACGTTCTTATCTTGGACGACATTAACCAGTGTCATCTCCGTTTCGGGTCTGTTATCGATTCTACTCGTGTCATGTTTTATGTAGTGCAGTAAATTAATTATATATGAAATAAGTTTAAATTAAGGAAAGTGGGTAATAAAATGGAACAAGCAGATTTTGGTGTTGTTGGATTAGCTGTAATGGGACGTAATTTAGCGCTCAATATTGAATCCCGGGGTTATCGAGTTGCTGTTTATAATCGTTCTCGCGAACGAACTGATGATTTAGTCCAAAAGCATGAAGATAAGGCATTTATCCCAAGCTATACTACAGAGGAATTTGTGGAGACTATCAAAAAACCTCGCCGAATTTTGCTGATGGTAAAAGCTGGAAAGGGTACGGATGCTGTTATTGATGAATTATTACCACATCTAGAAAAGGGCGATATGCTGATTGATGGCGGTAATACTTACTTCGAAGATACGATACGCCGCTCAGATAAATTAGCTCAAGAAGGCATTAACTTTATTGGTATGGGTGTATCAGGTGGTGAATTGGGTGCACTGCAAGGACCGTCATTAATGCCAGGTGGTCAACGCGAAGCATATGATTTGGTAGCTCCTATTTTGACGCAAATTGCAGCAAAAGCCCCAGAAGATGGTAAACCAACCGTTACGTATATTGGCCCTAATGGCGCAGGACATTATGTGAAAATGGTGCATAATGGCATCGAATATGGTGATATGCAATTAATTGCAGAGTCCTATGATATTTTGAAGCGTGTCTTACATCTCAATCAAGAGCAGTTATCTCAAACTTTTTCTGGTTGGAATGAAGGAGAACTAAACTCTTATTTGGTTGAAATAACTGCTGATATTTTAACTCGAAAGGATGATTTAGGTACTGACAAGCCAATTGTTGATGTTATCTTAGACCGGGCCGGAAACAAGGGCACAGGCAAGTGGTCTTCTCAATCAGCGCTTGAAGTTGGAGCGCCACAGTCATTAATAACTGAATCAGTTTATGCACGTTATATATCAGCAATGAAAGATGATCGTGTTGCGGCTTCAAAAACATTGCAAGGACCAGACTATTCGTTTTCTGGTGATGAGCAAAGTACCGTAGAGGATATTCGAAAAGCTTTGTATTTTGGAAAGATCATGTCATATGCACAAGGATTTGATCAACTTCGTATGGCATCAGAGCACTATGATTGGCATTTACCATTTGGAGAATTAGCACAATTATGGCGTGCAGGGGCGATTATCCGTGCCCAATTCTTACAACGCATTACGGACGCTTTTACAACGCAAGCTGATCTGCATAATTTGCTCTTAGATCCTTACTTCCAACATATTGCTGAAGAATACCAAAATGCTGCTCGTCGTGTAGTAGCACTAGCTGTTACCGCTGGTGTGCCAACGCCTTCATTATCTGCTGCTGTAGCTTACTACGATTCATATCGTTCAGCTGTTCTACCTGCTAATCTCACACAAGCACAACGTGACTATTTTGGTGCGCATACCTATGAGAGAACGGATAAGCCTGCTGGAGAAATGTACCATTATCCTTGGTATGATGAAGCATGAAAAAAAACCGTCCAAGACGGTTTTTTATTTGAATGTACTTTCTTATTGAAAATGTGCTACAATTCTCTACAAATATGATTTGTGGGGTGAAATAATGGAAACAATTTTTCCTAAAAAAATACAAAAAGACGATGAAATAAGAATAATATCGCCAAGTTCTTCAATCAAGCGAGTTGGTGGGTTTGACCAAAATTTAGTGGCCAAGGAAAGATTGGAAAAATTAGGCTATAAAGTAACATTTGGGGATCATATACTTGAGAATGATCTGTTTTATTCTAGCTCAATTACTGCGCGTATTCAGGATTTACACCAGGCCTTTATTGATGATAACGTGTCAGTAGTGATGACGACCATTGGTGGCTTGAATTCAAATGAATTGCTGCCTTATATTGATTGGGAGATAATTAGAAGCCATCCAAAAGTGTTTATTGGCTATTCGGATATAACAAGCTTACACAATGCTATTCGTGCCCAGACAGGATTAGTAACATATTATGGGCCATGTTACTCATCTTTCAAAATGAATGAATTACAGGAGTATCAAACAAACGAATGGATAAAAGCATTAGGTCAGTCAGAGTATGATTTACAACCAAGCGGGCTTTGGACAAGCGATATGTGGTTTGATCCTAATATACCAAGAAAGCCAATGCCTAATTCGTGGCAAGTATATAACTCGGGCCAAGCAACGGGGATAAGCACTGGTGGTAATATACAAACGTATGGGCTCCAAGCTGGGACAAAGTTTTTGCCCGCCGTCACAAAACCTATTATATTTATTGAACAAGCTGAGGGCGGAGAACCACTTGAATTTTCTAGAGAATTATCTCAAATGCTACAAATTCATCCAGATATTGCCGCATTAATTATTGGAAGGTTCCCAGTTGAAAATAAAATGTCAGAACCCAATCTTCACAGCATATTAGCTAAATTTCCTGTTCTCAATACTATTCCGGTGGTTTATCATGTTGATTTTGGTCACACTCAGCCTATATTCACTTTCCCTCTTGGTGGCATGATTACTGTTCGTGCTAAGAATAATGCCGATGTTACGATAGAAGTGTTAAAAGGATAGCATTTATGCCAGAAACAAAAATGATGACGATGTAAACATAGTATAATTATAGAAATAATATATTTTGTGGGGAACTCGATTACATTGATTAATGACAGTTAAGTTGAAAAAATATATTATTTTATTCTTAATTCAGGGGGTATTGATTATTGAGCGGGAATAATCAAAAAGTCTCTAACACATTTATTTATTTAACTTTCATTATTTGTGTTTGGCTTATTTATTTTATATTTACGGTTGCTATATTAGTTTTATTCTGCAATTTTAGTCGGGCAATCTTTCTTGCTATGATAATATCTAGCATCCTAACATTATTGTTTGTCATAATACAGACTTCATTTAAACATTTGAATTCAATCAATAACGAAGATGATTAAATTTAAAAAGCTGCCTTAACAGGGCAGCTTTTTTTGTCGTATTTTTCAAGAAATAAAACAACTTTCTGGATGATAATATTTATTACTAACTATTCAAATCAATCCAGTATCGACAAAATAATTTTCCTGTGCTGGGTTCTTTGATGATATTTTCAAGGACGCCACCATTAGATTCAATTGTTTTGCGGCTAGCGATATTCCATTTTTCAGCGGTAATCAAGACAGGTGAAATTTTACGTTGCTGATAAATGTTTAGTGTTAATTCTAACATTCTCTTAGCTATTCCCTGTTGACGCCAGGCAGGGGCAACGCCGTATCCTATATGGCCTCCAAAATTAAGCAAGTGGTCATTTAACTGCCAGCGAGCTGATACGCCGCCTTTTATCAAACCATCCTCAATAAAAAAATAATTGCTGGCGGGAACAAAATTATTAATACTATTATTTTTCATTTGCTCTAGATTAGCTAAATGTTCAGCGAAACTGCCGGTAATGGGTTTGGCTACAGAAACAATTACTGATTCAGTGGTCCAACTTTTTATCCAGTCGTTAAAAATTTTTTCATCTGATTGTTTTAATTCTCTAAAAGTCATTTGTTTCCCCTGATGTGACCATAATCATTGAATGTATTTACCAATAATTTTATCATAGTAATTTATGTGGTTTTATATATTTTTAATAATCACCATAAAAATTACTCTTGTAAGGTAATTTCCGCAAGTATGAGGAAAACAATTCAATGGCAATGTAAGCGCTTACTTGATAAAATGTGAGTAGTTAAAGGAGGACTAAATATGTCTAAACGTTTATCTGAAGATTTTCTTTGGGGTGGTGCTGTTGCAGCTCACCAATTAGAAGGTGCGTGGCAAGAAGGAGGTAAAGGAGTTAGTGTCGCTGACATCATGACGGTTGGTGGACCAGACAAAGAGCGAAACATTACGAAAGGAGTTGTTTCAGGAGAATATTATCCTAATCATGAAGCGATTGATTTTTATCACCGTTACAAAGCAGACATTGCCTTATTTAAAGAAATGGGATTTAAATGTTTTCGAACTTCAATTGCATGGACAAGAATTTATCCTACTGGTGAGGAAAGCGAGCCAAATGAGGCAGGTTTAAAATTTTATGATGACTTATTTGATGAACTTATCAAAAATAATATTGAACCAGTCATCACGTTATCTCATTTCGAATTACCGTACCACTTGGTTACAAAATATGGTGGTTTCCGTAATCGAAAAGTAATCGATTTATTCGTTAAGTTTGCAACGACTTGTTTAAAGCGATACAAAGACAAGGTCAAATATTGGATGACGTTTAACGAGATTAACAATCAGGCTAACTATGATAATGATTTTCTGGTTTTCACAAATTCTGGGCTGCATTTTAACCCTGGTGAAAATCGTGAGGAGGGTATGTATCAAGCTGCTCATAATGAATTAGTAGCTAGCGCACGAGTTGTTAAAATGGGTCATGACATCAATCCCAATTTTCAAATTGGCTGTATGATTGCTATGGGACCAATTTATCCAGCATCTATGAATCCAGATGATGTTCTGGCAGCTCAAAAGAGCATGGAAAAAAATTATTTCTTTGCAGACGTGCATGTCAATGGTCAATATCCAGCATTTTTAACAAAATATTGGACTCGGAAGGGATTTAACATTGATGTTACCCAAGAAGACCTGGCAGACTTACAAGCTGGTACCGTTGATTATATTGGTTTTAGTTACTACATGTCACATGCAGTTAAAAAGCCAGAAGGTTTAAACTTTGATGACATGACACCAGAAAATAGCCAAGTACGTAATACCTATTTAGCAGCAAGTGATTGGGGATGGCAAATTGATCCTAAGGGGCTGCGTTACGCCCTGAACTGGTTTACAGATAAATATCATTTACCATTATTTATTGTTGAGAATGGATTTGGCGCATACGATAAAGTTGAAGAAGATGGTACAATACATGATTCTTATCGCATTGCATATTTACAAGAACACATTCGGGAAATGAAGTTGGCGGTAGTTGAAGACGGCGTTGATTTGATTGGATATACACCGTGGGGATGTATTGACTTGGTTTCAGCCGGGACTGGAGAAATGGACAAACGATACGGATTTATCCATGTAGACAAAAATAACCAAAATGAGGGTTCATTGAAACGTAGCAAAAAGGATTCCTTTTATTGGTTTAAAGACGTTATCGCAACGAACGCTGAAAATATTAATTAAAAAGGAGAAACACGATGAAAAAAGCTTTAATTATTTGTGCAGCTGGTATGTCATCCTCCATGATGGCAAAAAAAACAACTGACTATTTCAAAAATAAAAATATAGATATTGAAGTGGATGCGATTACTGCTACAGAAGGAGAAGATGCTATTCGTAATAGTGATTTTGATCTATTTCTGGTCAGCCCACAGACAACAATGTATCTTGAAGGTTTTGAAAAGATTGGAGATGAGGTTGGTAAACCTGTTGTTTCTATTCCCTTTAAAGCCTATATACCCATACCAACAGGTATTGAGGGCATGGCGAACTTAGTACAGGAACATATTAGTTAGCAATTTGCATGGTAAAGGTTGTGTGAGGTGTGATGATGAGGAAAAAAGAGCGTGATTTACTAATCTATTTAGTAGATAATTCAGATCGTTTCGTAACCAGTGAAGAATTATCTACTCTTTTGTCACTGACACCTAGAACAATTCGTAATTATATCAAAATTTTAAAAGAAACCTTAGTTTCACAAGGTGCCCTACTTGATGCAAAACCCAGTTTAGGTTATCGGTTGCACATATCTCATCCCGTTACATTTGACTTATTTTTAAATAAAAATTATGAATTATCCCAGTGGTTAATTAATGAGGACAGCAATAATATTTCGGACCGTCAAAAGTATATTTTGAACAAACTTATTATTGAAAATCAAAAATTTTTAATTGATGACTTGGCTGAAAAATTATTTGTTACAAGGACCACACTTTCAAAAGATTTATCGATCATTCGCAAAGTGTTAATGCCATATCGAATTAGTGTCGAAAGCAAAGCCAATATAGGTGTTTTCATTACGGGTTTAGAGCGCGATAAACGTCACTTTATTCTAGATTACTTTTTCAGTCATAGTGAAAATTCTATTCAACATTATATGAAAAATAAATCTTTCTTTAAGGCAATTAGTTTTGATCAAATTACGATTATTGTTCTTGATGAATGTCGAGAAGCTGGTATTCATTTAACGGACTTTACCATACAAAATATTGTTTTATACATTGCACTAAGCGTTCAACGATTGAAATGCGGCTTTGAATTACAGGCTGCTCCAGTTGACATTAATCCTGAAATCAGAAATGTTAGTGATGTTGCTAGAAAAATTTTTTCTCGTATTGAAAGTGGCTTAGCATTAAAATTTCCGGAAAGTGAAGTAGATTATTTAACCATTCAATTAATGGCACAAGGGAAAAATATTAATATACAAAATGATGGTCCCTTGCAACGGGATTTAGATATGATCTTGCAACGAATTGAATTAGAAACCGATTATCCAGTTACTAAGGATTATGCTCTCAAGAAAAATATCATTGAACATCTAAAACCCATGATAGTTCGCCTTGAGCAAGGTATTCAATTGAAAAATCCTTTGTTACAGGAAATAAAAACGAATTATTTAAGTGAGTTCATGGATACCAAGCGCTATATAAAATGGTCGCCTTATTTATCTCGGTTTGACATTAATGACGATGAAGTCGCTTATCTAGCACTTCATTTGATGGCAGCAGCAGAAAAATACAAAAATTTAAATAAACCAAGAGCCTTAATTATCTGCGCAACAGGGTATGGATCGGCACAGTTACTCAACAATCGTGTCGAAAAAGAATTTGGCATGTATTTAAACATTGTTGATATTAAAGGATATTATGAAGTTGATGACACTACTTTAAGTAATGTTAATCTCATTATCAGTGCTATTGATCTGTCAACACGTGTTTTCAAGGTTCCAGTCATACAGGTAAGTATTTTTTTAACCGAAGCAGATGTTCAAAAAATAAATGAATTTTTAGATAATGAGCAAGTCCGAAATAAATATATTGCTGTAGAGAAAAAGCAACCAATTAATAGTGTTTTAAATCATTTTGATCAATTTATTGATCAGTCAAGTTTTAAAATATGGCAGGTATCGCCTCATCGGAAGGAATTACTACAAGAGTTAACTAATATGCTGATGTCCAATGAACCTACCGAATTAAAACATGAATTTTTGGAACAAATCGATCAACGTGAACAACTGAGCTCAATCGTTTTTAGTGATACTATCGCCGTTCCACATCCTGCTATGCCGATGAGTCGAGTACCCAAAATTGCTATTGGAATTATACCAAATGGTGTCAGATGGTCTGACGAGCATCCAAACATTCAGCTAGTTTTCCTGCTATCACCATCCTATCGGAGCAATAAGGGTTTGACAGAAACGACGCAGGCAATTGTAAAATTTACAGAAAATACTGAAGAACAGGGCCGGTTGGTTGCCTCAATAAATTTTTCAGAATTTCGGCATAATTTTCTGTTAATGATGAAAGGAGGTAAGTATATATGAAATCAGAAGACATTCAAGTTGTCGCTTTTGAAATTATTTTACACAGTGGAAATGCGCGCACAATGGTTCATAAGGCTTTTGAAGCCATGAGAGAAAAAAACTTTAAGTTATCTAACGAAAATCTAAAATTATCAAATGACGAATTACTATTAGCTCATAAATCGCAAACAAACTTGTTACAAGAATACGCTGAGGGTAGTCATATTGATATGGAAATTATATTAGTCCATGCACAAGACCACTTAATGACAACGATGACTTTACGTGAGATGGCTATTGAAATGCAGACTCTTTATGAGGAGGTACAAGACATTGAAAAAAGGAATCAAACGAGGGCCAAAAAAGCCACAGGATAAACAGCACGGTTTAGAGGTCGCAATCGAAAAAAATCGTACGGAAATGAGCCTTAAAAGCATGCAGTTTAATCGATTCATGTTAATCCGTTATGCCACGGCATTCTTTCTGTTCGTAAACTTGTATTGGGCCATAATTATGTGGCAGACCCTAGTGGCACTGATACCTGTTGCTTTAATGTTTATCGCTTCGCTAGCAATTATTGAACAAATTAAGTTATTTGGACATCATACGAACCAACTGATTTATTCAAAAGTGTTCTTCAGATCACAGCTTATCGTGAATATCATTTTAATGGTGAGCATCCCAACATCGTTATTTACATTTTTTTACCAATTTATACAAAATACTGGTAGTAACCGCTTAGTGGTACTAATCCTGTTATTACTCAGTAGTAGCATACTTCTCATAGTTAACAAAAGGTTAGGCTTGATTGCAACAAATCACGATAAATATTACGCACGTTTGACAGCCTATCAGTCCGTTCTTAAAAATAATAAGGAGATGAAATAGTTATGGAAAATGGACCTATGTTTAACTTCCTACAAAAAGTGCTTTTGAAACCAATGACCAAAGTTTCCCAATATAGAATTGTGAGAGCTATCATGGCTGCTGGTATGGCTTCAATTCCTTTTACAATTGTGGGATCTATGATATTAGTTTTGAATATATTGCCGACAGTATTTCCGTTCTTAAATGATTTTTTCGACGCAACATTCTTTAAGTTTAGCGATTTGTACATGATTGCCAACACAGCAACCATGGGTATCTTAGCCATGTATTTTAGTTTAGCAATTGGTTTTGAATTAACTCGTATTATTCAAACAGAAGATAAACTAAAAGTAGCGCCATTAAATGGTGCCTTCTTATCACTATTTGCATTCTTTATGTGCTTGCCAGAATTGGTTTTAAAAGGCGGAAAAATTGTTCTGCTAAATACTATATCCAAGGACGAGACAGTTATCAACGGATTTAGAATGACTAGCACAATCGACCGTGTTGGAACAAGTGGTATTTTCACAGCGATTATTATGGCTATTTTAGCAGTTTGGTTGTATTCATTCTGTGTGAAACATAACTGGACGATTAAAATGCCGGATGCTGTACCGGAAGGTGTATCAAGATCATTTACGGCATTGATTCCAACTTTCGTTATTGCTTTTGTTGTACTGGGTATTAATGGTTCCTTAGTGTTACTCGGTACTGACATTTTCAAAATGATTGCAATACCATTTAGCTTCGTTACAAGCATGACTAGCACCTGGCTAGGAATTATGGTGATTGAGTTCTTGATTCATGCCTTGTGGATTGTTGGTATTCATGGCGCTAACATTATTTCCGCATTTATTACGCCTATCTTCTTAGCAAATATGGTAGCAAATTCAAATGGGGCTAACATACCGTTTGCTGGAGAATTTAATAATGCCTTTGCTATCTTAGGTGGCTCTGGTGCGACACTTGGATTATGCATATTTATTACTTTACTAGCACGTTCCGAACAGCTAAAAGTTTTAGGCCGAGCTTCAATCGTACCATCACTTTTCAATATTAACGAGCCGTTAATATTTGGATTGCCAATTGTTTATAATCCTTATCTAGCTATTCCATTTTTCTTGGCACCAATGGCAACAGCTTCCGTTGCTTATGCAGCCATTAACTTCCATATCATTCGGCCAATTGTTATTCAAGCACCATGGCCATCCCCAGCCGGAATCGGTGCATTTATTAGTACCGTTGATTGGAAAGCAGCAGTCTTAGCAATAATCTGTGTTGTAATAGCTTTCATTATTTACTTACCATTTATCAAAATATATGATACTAAGTTGTACAATGATGAGCAGGGGAAAACACAAGTACAGCCTTAATGACGAGGCATCAAAATACTGGTCTGTGTTTAGTAACAGACTGGTATTTTTTATATTCTCGACTGGCTGATTTGTGAAAGGTAAATTTCATCAGTAAGGATATCACTTAATGACAAACTTATGTGAAAAATAGAATGAATTACTTACATTTAATAGAAAATTTATGATACAATAATGCTTGTGCTAGGGGCGCCAAAATGGCTGAGAAGAACCCTTCGAACCTGAACTGATTAACATCAGCGTAGGAAAGTGCTACATTTTTTAACGTAGCATTTTTCTCTAGGTGAGAAAAATGTTTTTTTATTGCATAAAATGACTTGTTGAAAGGATTTTTTTGAAAAATGAATAATAATCACTAGGGGCGTCGCAAAGACTGAGATGATGTATATCGGTCCCTTTGAACCTGATCTAGTTAATACTAGCGTAGGAAAGTGACCAATATTTGATAACGACATGTACTGTTGTCAAAAGTGTCCTTTTTTATGTATTTAAGGGCACTTTTTTTATTGGAAAAGGAATTTAATTATGATGACACCAAAACATAATCGAATCATGGATCATGGCCTAGCTGGAATACAGCACGTGTTTGTTTCTAACGTATGGTTAGATCCAATTTATGTTGCCGCTGCCGCAGGGCTCTCACTGAACTTATCAACTAATCTTGTGAACACGATTTTTATTGTTTCAGGATTAGTCACGCTTACACAGGCAACAAAATTAGCGAAGCTGCCTATTGTTCAAGGGCCGTCAGCTGCTTTTGACGCGTTAATGATTAATGCTGGTAAAGCTGGTCAGTTAGCAACGGCGAGTGGTTCAATTTTACTGAGTGCACTCATTGTATTTTTATTGTCCGTTACAGGACTTATCAATAAACTAATCAAATTATTGACACCGGCAATTACCGGAACACTAATATTTTTGGTTGGTATTTCTTTATCTGGATTCACACTATCTGAATTCTTAGGTGGTTATCCAGGTGATAAAGGTTTCTCTTCACCAACAACACTTATTTTGTCTGTTACTACAGCAACTATTGTCATTCTATTGTCGATATTTGGTAAGGGATTTTGGAAGCGTTTTTCCTTTTTAATCGCGCTAATTGTTGGTGATATTCTAGCAGTTTCGTTAGGTGTCGTAGATTACAGCGTATTATCAACAAAATCATGGTTTGGCATGCCTCATTTATTGCCTTATGGATCGCTAAAGTTTAATTGGGTCATGTTTTTGACATTCTTTGTTGCCTATGTGGTTGCAGTGGTAGAGGCTTTAGGTGTCTATCAGGCAGCTGGCGATACTTTAAAAGAAAATATTTCACCAAGGCGCATTCAAAATGGTCTAATTGGCGAATCTGCGGGATCAATGTTTTCATCCTTGTTCGGAGGCTTTCCAACAACTGCTTTTGCTCAGAATGTAGGGATTTTAAACTTAACTGGCAATGTTTCGAGAATACCAGTAATTATTGCAGGGATTTTGTTTGTCGTACTAGGTTTTGTTCCTAAAATTGGTGCGTTTTTGGCAATAACGCCTAGTCCAGTGATTGGGGGCATATTTTTGCCCGCAGCAACAACTTTAATTCTGACTGGATTCAACATTTTGAAAAGAGCGCCTGACAACAATGAAAATAACATGATTATTGGATTGTCTATCATACTAGCGATTGCTCTGCCCAACTATGCAACCGGCTGGTCAGGTGTTACAGGTGAATTATTATCTAATAGCATATTAGTCGGTGCGTTGTCTGCCATCATCTTACAGTTTGCCTTGGTTAACTTACCACGAATGATAAAAAATATAAGGGGATCTCATGATTGAAAAATCTAAAAAAATTCAAAGCGACATTTTAACTTTCATTAATAAATACAAGGATCATCAAACAGAGCAATATGAATCGGACTTCAATCAGCTAGCTATGCGCATTTTTGCTTATCAATTTCAAAACAATTTACCATATAAAAAATTTGCCCAATTACGACATAAAAACCTCTTGACTGTAAAAAGCTGGCACGAGGTTCCGCTAATTCCGATTCAAGCGTACAAAGAATTAATTCTGTCAACCGAAGATATTAATCAAGCTGCGGATGTTTTTTATTCGAGTGGCACAACAAATATTAATCATAGAAGCAAACATTATATCTCGAATTTAAATATTTGGGAAGAATCTATGCGGGCAGGATTCAAGAAAAACGTTTTGCCTAATACGGATAAAATTAGAATACTTTCTTTGTTTCCGGGTATGGCAGATAACCCTAACTCTTCTTTATCTCGCTATATATCAACCGCTATACGAGAATTTGGTACTGAAAATAGCCATATCTTTTTTGAAAATAACCAACTAAACTATTCGGAACTAATCGTTGCTCTTCAAGAAGCAGAAAAAAATCATGAGCCCATATTACTTTTGGGTGCTTCGTTTTCTTATGTTCATCTATTGGCATACTTACAGCAACATCACCAATCCTTTAATCTGGCAAAAGAAAGCATTATTTTTGATACTGGTGGATTTAAGGGCAAGTCAAAAGAAGTGAGTATGACTGACTTATATGCTGATTTGGAGAGCACATTTAAGGTGACACGCGAACAAATTATAAATATGTACGGCATGACAGAGATTAGTTCTCAATGTTACGATCGAAATTTAATGGATCATTCAGAAAATAAAACAGTTTATTTTGATAAAATAGCACCTGCTTGGGTAAAAACTCAGGTCTTGGATACTGAAACGTTACAGCCTGTTGTACAGGGTCAACGTGGCCTATTGGCATACTATGACTTAGCTAATTGGGATTCCTGCGTATCAATTCTAACTGAAGACATTGTTATCAAAAACAATCATGGATTCACAATCATTGGTAGAGCAAAAGGATCGGTGGCTAAGGGTTGTTCCATCACCGCTGATGAGCTTTTACAACTGCAATAAAGGTGTCAATAATGTCCAATAAAGAAATGACAAAAATTAATATTTTTTACACGCCAGACAGCATTATCCTTGGTGATTTAACCGAAAAGGTAGTTGAAAATGAAACACATCATCTTGTATTGTGTTATCCCAAAATAACCGAACAAGAAATAAAAGAGATTACAAAAATAATAACGCATAACCGTAATCATTATTTAAAGCATCTTACAGTGAATGAAATTATTGATATTATTGCTCGGGCAGCAGAAAAATGGACTAACCCATCGTATCATCTTCGGAAAATAGCAGAAAAAGCAGTCCCCGCGGTAACTGGTTATGACGCTGATCAATTTAGTTTAGAGCTCAAAAACTTTATTCGCTTATTTCGAAAGAAAGAGTTAAAACGATTTGTGAATAGCGAACTTGGACAATCAGGTGCAATGTTGGATGATTTTCAACCAAATCTTTCCGGTGGATTTTCAAAATTTTACGGACCAGATTTAATATTCCAAATATTTTCCGGTAATGTGCCAGGTATACAACTGTGGACACTCATCATGGGACTACTTGTAAAATCGCCAACACTGGGGAAAACATCTTTTGCAGAGCCTATTATGCCAGCCTTGTTTGTTCAGACGTTAGCTGAAATTGATCCAAAATTGGCAAATACGATTGCCATTCTACCATGGCATAGTGGTGGAAAATTCGAGGTACGCTGTCTTAATTTGGCCGATACTATTGTTGTGTGTGGTGGTAAAGAAGCGGTTGCATCTGTAAAAAGCAAAACACCATTAAATAAGAAGATTTTAAGTTATGGGTACAAAATCGGTTTGGCAATAGTTGGTAGGGAGACGTTGACACCAGAGTATTATGCTCAAGTCATTAAAGACTTAGCTGAGGACATTGCCACCTATGATCAGCAAAGCTGTCTAGCTCCGCAGTCAATTTTCATTGAAAGAGGTGGGGCAATAACGCCTCAAGAGTTTGCGAGTATCCTGTCCAATGAGTTAAATAACTATCAAATCAAATATCCTCGTGCACCGATACACGAATCAGATAAAATTGCTATTGAAAAAATGCGGCAAGAAGCTGAGATAACGTCTATAAAAAACGGAGCAACCTCAGTATTTCGAAGTGACAATAGTACCGCATGGACTATTATTTTACATAATAATATCGGATTTAGCGCCTCGCCTTTGAATCGTTCAATTCATATTTTTGTTGTTAATGATTTGACAGATTTACCACCTGTACTCATACCGTATCAGCAATATTTACAGTCAGCAGGAATTGCGATTTCTCCGAATCGTTTGTTCTCGTTGGCAGATATGTTAGGGAAAGTGGGTGTTAATCGAATGAGTGCGCTGGGAAAGATGAATCACGTTTCCAGTGGCTGGCACCATGATGGACGCTTTAACTTATTGGATTTAGTTCGTGTTACAGACATTGAGCAGAGCTTAGAATTCTCTAGTGAGAAGTTTGATCCGGATGTGGAGTGAGGAGAATAAAAAATGCTATTAAAAAACAAAGTTGCACTGGTGACGGGAGCCAGTCGAGGAATTGGGGCAGCCATTGCCAAAGAGTATGCCAAACAAGGTGCCTTTGTCATTATCAATTACCTGGAAAATACTAAAAAGGCCGATGAAGTTGTTGCAGAAATTATTTCAGATGGTGGTCAAGCAATTGCCATAGCATGTGACGTACGTGATGAAAAACAAGTGAAAAACATGCTATACGATATTTTTGAAAATTTTGGTACGATCGATATCATTGTAAACAATGCATTAAGTCAATATCAATTTGATCCTAAGCATCGAAAAATGTTAGACCAACTGAAGTGGAGTGACTACCAAAATCAAATCGACGGTAGTTTAAAAGCAGTTTTAAATGTTACTCAAGGTGCTTTATCAAGATTAAAAACAAATAATAGCAGTCGCATCATTAATATAACCAGTAATTTGATAAGGTCTCCAGCAATCCCTTATCATGATTACATTGTCGGAAAATCTGCTATTCTTGGGTTGACACGTACAATGGCTAGTGAGTTAGGTGCTTTTGGTATCCGAGTAAATGCTATCGCACCAGGATTGACGTACCCAACAGCTTCTAGTAAGTACACGCATCGTGATATTCGGGAAGCACTTATTGCGCAAACACCGACTAAACGTTTAACTACTCCTGAGGATGTGGCAGGTTCAGCCGTATTTCTGGCCTCAGAGCTTTCGAATAATATGACCGGCCAATGTCTGTTCATAGATGGTGGTTTAACTATGCTCTAATCGAAATCAACACAATAATTAAAATATAAAACACAATGGAATATTAAAAAGGAAATCATAATGAATAAAAATGTTAAGTTGACAAAAATAATGGTCGTTACAATTATGATAGCGCTAGATATCGTGTTATCTCCAATTTTTAGAATTGAAGGTATGGCGCCAATGTCCAGTGTCATGAATATTATTGCTGGTGTAATTCTAGGACCAGTATATGCAGTTGTTATGGCAGTAGTCACTGGAATAATAAGAATGCTAATGTTAGGTATACCCCCATTGGCTTTGACTGGTTCAATTTTTGGTGCTTTCGGTGCAGGTATCTTGTATAAGTATGGCCGCAATATGTATTGGTCAATGTTTGGTGAATTTCTTGGGACCGGAATTGTAGGATCGTTAATTTCAGTTCCGGTGATGGTCTGGTTTACTGGACAACAACAAAACTTGTACTGGTTTGTGTATACACCTCGTTTTGTGGGTGCAACCATAATTGGATCAGTAATCGCTTATTTTGTTTTAGTAAATTTGCTAAAAATAAATTCTTTTAAAGAAATTCAGAGAATGTTTGTTGGGTAGCATAGCTATGAAAAATGAATTAATAAAAATTAAATCAATTTTACCTTTGCAAAAGGCACCGTTAGTACATTGCATAACCAATGATATTACGTTAGAAACGGTGGCTAATACTATATTGTATCTTGGTGGTAAACCTATCATGAGTAGTGATACCCGTGAATTTTCGTCATTATTTCAGTCAACAGATGCTCTACTACTAAACATGGGCCGACTTAATGAGTCACACGAACAAAGTCTCAGTCAAGCTAGCTCTTTAGCAGATATGACTAAAAAACCGACTGTTGTGGATCTGGTAGGCTATGGTATTACTAATGAACGAACAAAGTTAGGAATGGCTATGGCGCGTAATCATCCAACAGTTATCAAAGGAAATACTTCAGAAATCAGAAGATTTGTCGGCTTACCATCTTTAGCAAAAGGTATTGATGGTGCTAGCTCTGATCAGCATGATCAGGCGTTAAAAGATCTCATTTTGTCTTTGAAACAAATAACAACTGAGTATGCCGATACTGTGTTTGTGGCAACAGGGAAAAAGGATGTCATTGTTCAAAATGATAAACACCTTATTTTGAGCAATGGCGTCGATGAATTGGATAAGTTTGTTGGGACAGGAGACATGGTTGGCGCAATTATAACTACACTTCTCGCGGTCGGTGAAGATCCGTGGGTTGCTAGTCAATTTGCAATTAGCTACCTCAATGTAGCTGCTGAAAAAGCATTGTCATTAACAAACGGCATGGAAAACTTTAGACGAGAAGTTCTTAACCAAATTGATTTGCTAGGGAGAAATCAACAGTGGGCAACGAAAATTAAGTATTCGAATTTTTGAATCTAGGAAGAAAAAAATAATGGCAACCAAAAATATTCTGTTGATATGTAATACAGGTGCTTCAAGCAGCTTTATGGCTCAAAAAATTCGTCAAGCATCAAATGAAAATCAGCAAGCTTGTCAAGTTCATGCGGCAAGTATGACTCAAATTGATGAATACATTGATCGTATCGATTATTTATTAATTTCACCACAATTAAAGTATGCAGAAAGTGAAATACGATTGTCAGTAGCGAACAGTAATATAAAAGTTGCTGTGATTCCCTCAAAAGTTTATGGACTCTTAGACGGCAACGCAGTCCTAAACCAAATACAAAAAATGTAAAATTTGAAAGAATAATGATGAATAATATTTTAAATAGTCAGTTTATTAAAAAGGTAAACGATGTTACCTCAAATTCATGGATACAAGGTATTCAGAAATCCATTACGTTGATTTTATCCTTTATAATCATTGGGTCGTTAATTACTGTAATTAGTTTAATAAATAATATTAAAGCTAATCTAATCCCTGATTTAGGCTACATGTCAACCTTTACATTTGGAATGGTGGGACTTTTTGTCGCCTTCCTTATTCCCTATAATATTCTTCAACAAAAAAAGAACGATAAAAAGATGTTAGCGAGTTTTACATCATTGGCATTATACTTAATGCTCATCAAACCAAAATTTGATGGTTCAGGCAATCATGTAACGTTTGAACTCAGCCGCTTTGGTTCTGCAGGACTATTTTTGTCCATTATCGCAGGAATAGTAGTAACTGCAATAATACTATTCACTAGCAGATATTCTTTTTTTAAAAAAGATACATTAATGCCAGAGTTTATCGTCAATCTATTTGACTCTTTGATACCAATAACATTTATCATATTCATAGGGTGGTTAGGCTTAACCGCTAAAAATATTGACCCATTTAAAATTGTTACTTCACTTTTTTCACCATTATCAATCATTGGTCAAAGCTACATAGGCTTTATTGTTATTGGATTTGTATATAGTTTATTTTATTCGTTTGGTATTAGTACGTGGACATTATCACCAATTATTTTACCTATTATGCTTAGCGGTATCGCAGAGAATGAGCGACTAGCTGCCCATGGCTTAAAAGCAGTGAATATCACAACCCAAGAAGTTTTTTATACGGGATTTATTGCAGCAGGGGGAATTGGATTTACGATTACTTTAGCAATTATGATGCTATTTCTCTCAAAATCACAACAACTAAAAGCAGTTGGTCGAGCAACTTTTCCTGCTTCTATTCTCAATATTAATGAGCCCTTAGTTTATGGAGCTCCTATTGCATTTAATCCTTTGTTAATGATACCGATGTGGTTGAATGGTATTCTAATTCCAGCAGTTGCTGGTGCAGCGATGCGTTTAAATATTGTTCCAATTCCCGATAAAGTCTTCTGGATTTGGTATTTGCCATTCCCAGTTTCAACGTACATCACCACTGGCATTAAGGGCGTATTATTATTTGTCATTTTGTTCATACTTTCTTGGACAATATATTATCCATTCTTTAAGTACTATGATGCCCAGCTGTTAACTAATGAGTTGGAGAATAGAAAGAACTAGTGGATATGAACAGCAAATATGATTTAACAAATGATGCCATGCAAATCATTGTATGGGCTGGAGATGCTAGACAGTTGATTATGACAGCACTAGAAAAAATCGCGCAGCATCAATTTTCTAAAACACGATCTTTATTAGATGAAGCCGAATCACTATTAAATAATGCGCACAAAATACAAAGTCGTTATATGAGCTTAGAAGCGTCGGGTACACATATTCCATATTCTGTTTTATTTAATCATGCGCAAGATTCTTTGATGATTACAATGAGCGAGTTAAACATCGCCAAAAAAATGTCAATTATTATGAAAAGTGAAGTGAAAAATCATGAGTAAAAATCATTTTCCACAATCCTTTTTATGGGGTGGCTCATTTTCAGCGAATCAAGCCGAGGGCGGATACAAATCCGCAGGCAAAGGTGTATCGCAAACAGATCTTATTCCATTGAATAAGTCGTCTAAAATCACTTCTTCATTTGAACTGAATAACTACTTAGCTGATGAAAACAGTTATTTTCCGAGAAGAACTGGTATCGATTTTTTTAACCAGTTTGATGAGGATTTGGCACTTATTTCAGAATTAGGCATTAACTCATTACGTATTTCCATTGCATGGTCTAGAATTTTTCCCAATGGGGATGAAACGACACCTAATGAACAGGGGCTAGCCTTTTATAAAAAAGTGATCGATAAGCTTAGTTTGTTAGGCATTGAACCAGTAATCACTATTTCACATTATGAAATGCCCGTTAAGCTAATTACAAATTATGGTGGTTGGAAAAATCGAAAATTGATTGATTTTTATACTAACTATGTGCAAACATTACTGCACGCATTTCCAGAAGTTAAATATTGGCTTACATTTAATCAAATCAATTCTGGGTTAACAGATCCATTTTCTGCGTTGGGATTACTAATAAATGATTATGCATCAAAAGAATTGTTACAACACGACAAGTTTCAAGCCATGCACCACCAATTAGTGGCGACAGCAAAAGTTAAACAAATTGCACAACAAATGAATTCTAGTGTCTTAATTGGGGCTAGTGTTTACGATATGACATCTTATCCAAGATCCCCTGAACCAAATGATGTGTTGTCGAATCAAGAATCCATTTTGATATCAGATTTTTGTAGTGATGTACTGGTACGAGGAAGATATTCAAAATTTATTTTAAATAATTTCAAGAAAAATGGTGTTGATTTAGACATTACAGCGGAGGATCAACGGCTATTATTGCATAATACAATTGATTTTCTTGGAATTAGTTATTATGTAACCACGGTTGTTGATCAATCAACGCCATCCTTATTTGAAATAAATGACTGGAATATTCGCGATGAGACATCCAATAAACACTTAAAAGCTACGAAATGGGGATGGGGGATTGATCCAGTTGGCTTACGTATTGCATTGCGGAGGTATACAGACAAGTATCCATCTATGCCAATTATGATTTTAGAAAATGGATTGGGAGCAGAAGAAACATTATTTAGTAAAAAGAAAATTCATGATTCTTATCGAATTGATTATCTAAGAAAACACCTTTCTCAGTTACAATTATCAATACAGGAAGGCGTTAATGTCATTGGATACTTTTACTGGTCTCCGATTGATATTGTAAGTTCCGGATCTGGTCAAATGCACAAAAGATATGGACTAATTTATGTTGACTTAAATGATTTTGGTATTGGCAGCGGTAAGAGAATAAAAAAGGATAGTTTTTATTGGTACAAACAGTATATTGAATAGAAGCAGCATTGATTCTAGCTGATATCAGATGGTCAGTTTTCAAAAATTCACTTTGTGCGAATATGATATACTAGTATCAGCAAACAAGTTAAGATGGTGGCTAGCCGAATGGAGGTGGTGCTTATGGTGTAAAAGCTAGAGGCCCAGATTCTAGGAAAGGAGATGCCTAGTGTCCGTTTCGGATGCTGTGCAACTAATGTTAGGCTTTGGAACTTTTGTTCTAATGCTTCTCGGATTAGTTGTTGAGCTGATAAAAAACAGCAATAAAAAATGACCATCTTAGCTTGGCAGAGCTGATGGTCATTCAAGATTATTAACTTTAGCCACCGTCTAAACGGGTTTGTTGGAGAGTCATAGTTTGCGCTATGGCTCTTTTCATGTTTATATTATACCACATAGTTATAGTATTATGGATTAACAGATAGAAAACTCCATAGATGCTTATTTATCATTTAGTTACTTTTATATACTAAATAACTATAAACTGCCTACTATCAATTAGTTCGCAAATGTACTATAGTTATTGTAGTGAACAAAACAAATAATTATAGAAATGAGGTTTCATCATGAAAGTAACAATTTTTGGTAAAGGCAATATGGGACAGGCAATCGGAGCTAATTTTGAAAAAGCTGGCAATGATGTCAACTATTTAACTTCAGAGGATACAGCGACAAGTCTTAGTGAATTAGTTATTTTGGCTGTGCCTTATCCTGCTTTAGATACAATCGCTCAACAATACAAACAAGAATTAAAAGGAAAAGTTGTTGTTGATATAACAAATCCCTTGAACTTTGAGACATGGAATGAATTAGTTGTTCCCGCTGATAGTTCAGCAGCAGAAGAACTACAAAATAAGTTACCAGATAGCATAGTACTTAAAGCATTTAATACAAATTTTGCTGCTACGCTACAAAGTGGAACGGTTGGTGGAAATACAACAACCGTTTTGGTGGCAGGAAATGAGGAAGGAAAGAAGCTATTTAACGACGCTTTGAATGATAGCGACTTAAATGTTCTCGATGCGGGTCAACTTAATCGAGCTCGTGAATTAGAAGCAACTGGTTTTCTACAGATGACCTTAGCAGCTAGTGAACAAATTGGCTGGACAGGTGGCTTTTCAGTCACTAAGTAAATTGCAAAATAAAAAGCAACTATCTTTAAAATAGTTGCTTTTTATTTTGCATATACATTCATCCGAAAAATGTATATGTTTTAATTTTATTGTTCCAGCAAAGCTTTTCTTTTGTCTGGATTTTCGTCAAGATAGAAACTACCCCAGTCAGCCATCGAATCAATAACTGGACGCATACTTTGTCCCAAGGTTGATAAACTATACTCTACTTTAAGAGGTACTACAGCAAAGACCTGACGAACAACAAGACCGTCTTCTTCCATCTCTCTCAAACTTTGCGTTAACATTTTTTGACTAATACCGGCCACACTAATTTTTAATTCTGAAAAACGTTTTGTTCCAGGTAAAAGATCACGAATAATTAATACCTTCCATTTGCTGCTGAGCAGGTCAATAGTTGTTGCTACAGGGCAGATGCCATTTTGTTCTAATAATTTTCTAGACATAATGATTATCCTTTTTATTTTAAAAGATACTGAAAGTGTGTAGGTTACTTTTAGTGTCTTTTAAGTATTATAGGCTTTCTTTGATGATATGGCAAATAACTACAACATATAATCAGTCATTTTTTTAAAGTTGAAGTGTACTATTTGCAATATATATCGTATGCGATATAATATTATTTAGGAGGTTACGATATGAATAAAGATGAACATCTTTACGACGAATTGTGCTTGTCAATATATAATACAAATCGTTATTTTCATCATCTGTACGGTTATGTACTAGAAAAATATGATTTATCATATTTGCAATATATGAGCTTACTGATTATTTATAAACAGAATTCGGTGAAATTAATGGATATCGGTGCCGAGCTTGAGTTGTCAAGTAATACATTGACACCTGTAATTGAGAAACTTGTCAATAAGTCTTGGATTATTAAGGTGCAAAGTTCACAGGACAGACGCGTCAAGGTTTTAAAAATGTCTGATCAGAAGGTAACTACTTTTGAACGCATTTTGTATGAAATCAGAATTATGCGTGACAACCTAATACATCAAAGTGGACGTCCAATTGAAGAGGTATTACGAGAAAATCAAGCGCTTAATCAGGTCTTAAAAAAGATGATACAAGAAAAAAAGAGGTATGAAGATGAATTATGATGTTATTTTTATTGGTAGTGGTCATGCTGCATGGCACGGGGCACAAACGTTAGCTCGCTCAGGAAAAAAAGTAGCCTTAGTGGAAGAAAACAAAGTTGCTGGTACATGCACAAATTTTGGTTGTAATGCCAAAATACTGTTAGATGGCCCAGCTGAAATGATGCATCATTTGAATCATTACCATGGTATCGGAATTAATGACACGCCCAACATCATTTGGCCAGAATTAATGGCTTATAAGCACCAAGTGATTGATCCTTTATCAGGCGGTTTAGCACACATGCTGTCTGTTGATGGAATTGACATTATTAATGGGCACGCCAAATTTTTGAATAACGAAAAAATTGTTGTTGTTGATCAAGTTTATCAGGCTGAAAAATTCGTGATTGCTACTGGTCAACGACCTGCAAAACTACCAATTTCTGGTTCAGAGTTTATGAAGGACAGCACAGACTTTCTCGACTTACCTGATATGCCAAAGTCAATTCTATTCGTTGGCGCTGGTTATATTGCGATGGAATTTGCTTCAATTGCACATGCCGCTGGGAGTGATGTCACTTTAATTGAATACGGGAACCATGTTTTAAATGGATTTGATGAAGTCTATTCTCAAAAGGTCATCGAGGATATGACCGAAAAAGGCATCCATTTTACGTTTAACCAAGCTGTTTCAAGTGTATCGTTACTTGCAAATGGGCAATATCAAGTTGATACAGCGCAGGGAGAAACCTATTATGTTGACTACGTTATGGATACAACAGGTCGTGTGCCCAATATTGAAGAATTAGCCTTAGACGACATTAATGTTTTGTATGATAAGCAAGGTATTTTAGTTAACGATCATTTACAAACTTCTATTGACAATATTTACGCCAGCGGCGATGTAATCTCTAAAGCAATACCAAGATTAACACCAACTGCTACTTTTGAATCGAATTATATTGCTAGCGTATTATTAGGTAATCAGGAACCCATAAATTATCCTGTAGTGCCAACAGTCGCTTTTACATTGCCTCGTGTAGCACAAATAGGGGTAACCATTGACGAAGCGGCTAAGGATGAGAACTTACAAGTTCATGAAATTCCTTATGGGAGAGTTATGCGATTTCAGACACTAAACGATGTTCACGCAGCAATTAAAATCATAGTGAATAAAAACAAACAGCTGGTTGGTGCAGCTTTAATCGGTGATTTTGCCCCAGAGGTTGTCAATGCACTGGTTCCGGTGATTAATCAGCAGTACACAAGTTCGGACATTAAGTCGCAAATTTATGCGTTTCCAACTGACTCAGGTATTATATTGCCAATGATTGCCAATTATTTAGCCTAAGTAAGGAGGCCTTATTATGAAAGCAGCAGTGATTAATCACTATGGTGGTAGAGAGCAGCTAGAGGTTATCGACATGCCTATTCCTAAAATAAAATCGGACGAGGTTTTAGTAGAAAATATGGCCACAAGTATTAATCCAATTGACTACAAAGCGCGAGAGGGATTATTAAAACGGATGTTTCCATGGCAATTCCCGGTCATTTTAGGTTGGGACATCGCTGGAATAGTTGCTTCTACTGGAGATGACGTAACAAGTTTTAAAGTTGGAGATCCAGTGTTTGCTCGGCCAGATATTGACACAAAAGGAGTGAATGGTTCGTATGCAGAATATACAGCTGTTAAAGCGGATAAACTGGCACTAAAACCAAATAACATTAGCTTTGTTGAGGCTGCTGCCGTTCCTTTAGCTGGGCTAACTGCCTTACAAATGCTTAGAAAACTTCAGTTATCATCCAATCAGAAAATACTAATTCAAGCTGGTGCTGGTGGGGTAGGTATTTATGCAATTCAGCTGGCTAAAATGATTGGCGCATATGTAGTAACAACTGCTAGTCAAAATAATCATGAATTTGTAAAATCTTTAGGTGCGGATTCTGTAATTGATTATCACAAAAACAATATTCAAGATGTGTTGTCTGATTTCGATACTGTGTTGGACACAGTTGGTGATGTTGATAATGGGATTGCCATCCTTAAATCCGGTGGCCATCTTGTCACTATTTCTAACGCGTTAACTGACCAACAGAAAAACACCTCAGACAAGACCGTGACAGAAGGGTGGCTAAACCCGAACGGGCAAGATTTAGCAATTTTAGCATCCTACATCGCAAAGGGTGAGCTTCAAATTGTTGTGGATTCTCTTTATCCATTAACTACAGAAGGTATTCAGTCAGCCCACGAGCGGAGTGAAACACACCACGCCCGAGGGAAAGTAGTAGTTCAAATTAAAGAGTAAATACAGAGGAGAAATAAATGTTTGCTTATATTATGGTTACATTAGTTAGTCTAGAGGCTATTGGTATTATGTTTGTAGAAATGTTTGGTACAGCTTCACAGCAGGCAAAAGCATTTGATCTTAAAGAATCTTTCGTTCAGATACCAGAGGTTAAAACGTTATTAGCAAATCAAGGAATCTATAATGGCTTATTCGGTGCGCTTGTAATTGGTACTATGTTGTTTCTATCAGGCCCTCAACAGGTTTTGATGTTACAGATGGAAATGCTATTTATTTTCTTGGCTGCAGTTTATGGTGCTTTAACGGCCACGAAAAAGATTATCCTGGTTCAGGGATTGCCGGCATTTATTGCAATAATTTTGCTATTTTTGAAGTAGTCTTTAACCAGCTAATATTACCAAATAAAAAAAGCGTAGCAACTGCTGCGTTTTTTTTTGCAAAAAAATATCAATTATAGTTTAATTCTAGTATGCGCTGGTAATGTTGATAAAGAATAGTGAAGCGATTAATGCTGTGTTTATCCCAAGGTTTCGGACGACCACAAAAATGTAAAATAGATGTATTGGCTATCACCCAGTTTGTATCGACCTGACCTCGGCTCTTAGCAAAGTGAACGATGTTATCTCGCGTATCAAAATTCCAAATTTCTTCCGGTATACTCAAGATTTGATTACCATATAAATAATTCAAAATATCTTGATCAGGGAGTACGAGCTCTTTGGCATGATCCTTAATTAGGTCTAAAATATCCCTTTTATTAACTTTTGCAAGCATTTTGTTTAAATCTAAAAGCATCACACCAGAATTAAAGTATTCACTTTTAGTTCGCAATCTAACATTATTAATCGTCTGATTGATTCCCGTTAGACCTAAATGGCTTGCTGCCGCTATCATATTACCTTTTAAGTCTATCGACCATAGTGCTTCAATTGGGTTCAATATCAAAGTATCAGGGTCTAAGTAAATTATGCGTTCTAAATCTGCTGGCAGATATTCAGTGCAAAGCAATCGGTAATACATTTCCGTTGGATATTGTTTAAGCGTGGGGGCGGTTTGCCAATAAGTTGCGTCAATTTTTAATGGGTGAAAATCATAATCCAATTTGTCTGTAAAGCCTCTCAAATGGTTTATTTCCGCTTCTGGTATCGAATCGTGTAGCAGCCAAATAGAAAATCTACAATCAACATTCGTTGCTTTCAGCGACAAGAGCATAACTTTTAAAGGTTTTATGTAGGACTTGTCTAAAGTGACTAAAATGTTTATTTCTTCCATTATTATGAGATCCTTTTTTTATATGTTAAGCAGTCTATTAATAAAATACTTTGCAACATAAATTATACAGCATCCATACTTTATTAGAAGTATTGAGAAAAAAGTGACTACATCTTCATCAATTAACATAAGCTTTTAATCACCATCAAGACTAATTGGTAGCCATTCTTAAGCAACCATGATATACTTAATTTGTAATTGGAAACTATCAACTAGCTGTGTCAGCCAAGAAGCGGCTAGTTGATAGTTCATCAATTCGGAAATAAACAATGTTACGACGCACTCATTTCAACTGTAGGTTTTAAACGCGCCTTTTTTGCGTGCACGAAAGTTTTGGCTGAGAACACTCTAAATTTAAAAACTCACACTCGAATTAATGCGAAGAACATTAGGAGAGTAAGAAAATTATGATTAAAGTCCGCGATTTGACGGTGGCCTATGATGGCACACCGGTTTTCACGAACCTATCAATTCAATTTGAGCCTGGTAAAATTACCGGTATTATCGGACCTAATGGTGCAGGGAAATCAACAATGATTAAAGGCGTTTTAGGATTGATAAACAAGCAGAATGGTAAAGTTACGTTACACGACGAGCCAATCGCAAAGCAGTTAAAGAAAATAGCTTATGTGGAGCAACGTGCTGCTTTAGATTTAACTTTTCCAATCAATGTTTTTGATACTGTTTTAACAGGCACATACCCTAATTTGGGCCTGTTTAATGTTCCCGGCACAAAAGAAAAAGATGCCGCAAAGGAAGCATTAGAAGACGTTAAGTTATCTACCTTTAGCCAACGACAAATTGGCGAACTCTCTGGTGGACAATTGCAACGTGTTTTCGTTGCGCGTGCAATTGTTCAAAATGCTGATGTCATTATTTTAGATGAACCCTTTGTCGGTATAGATATGAAGTCCGAAGCCGACATTATGGCTATCTTAAAACAATGGCGTACTGCAGGAAAAACAATTATTGTTGTACATCACGATTTGAATAAAGTGACAACCTATTTTGATAATTTGGTGATTATCAATCACGGTATTACTGCATATGGGGCTACAGCCGATGTTTTCACAAAAGAAAATATCGCCTCTGCATTTAGTGGTGATCTATCATCGATCTTGTTTGAAGAAGAGGAGGATCAACATGCATAGTATTGAATTATTCATTGACGGACTAACAAAATATAATTTCTTGCAAACAGCATTAGTTACATCGATATTAGTTGGGATTATGTCAGGAATTATCGGGTCCTTCATCATATTACGAGGCATGTCTTTAATGGGTGATGCAATTTCGCATGCCGTATTACCTGGTGTTGCGGTTGCATACATGCTCGGGATTAACTTGTTACTCGGTGCTTCTGCCTTTGGTATTTTGGCAGCATTACTAATCGGTGTTGTCACGATGAAGTCAAAGTTGAAAAATGACACAGCCATAGGAATCGTATTTTCAGCTTTCTTCGCATTGGGATTTATTCTTATTTCATTGGCAGAGTCTGCTACTAATTTGCATCACATTTTATTTGGAAACGTCTTAGCTGTTTCTGACAGTGATTTAATTACTACTGCAATCGTGCTTTCTATAGTATTATTGTTTGTTGTTACCTTTTACAAAGAGTTACTTATCACATCATTTGACAATACTTTTGCTAAAGCCTATGGTCTTAAAACTCAAATTATGCATTACGCTCTAATGCTTGTTTTGACCTTAGTTACGGTGACAGCTTTGCAAACAGTCGGAATTATCTTAATTGTGGCCATGTTAATTACACCAGCAGCTACGGCTTACTTGTTAACAAATCGTATGTCTCATATGATGATTGTTGCTGCTATCTTTTCTGTAATATCATCAATTGTAGGCTTGTACCTGAGTTTCACATTTAACTGGGCGTCAGGTCCTGCAATTGTTCTTACAGCAGCAATTTTCTTTACATTGGCCTTTATCTTTGCACCAAAACAAGGCATTGTCTTCAAAAGAAAGTCTTAAAATTAAAGCAGTCTAAGTTAAATAGAGAGAATTATCAAAGCCAGCGTATGTTACGCAGAATATAGTGGAGAAATTAAAAATGATTAAACGTTTAAGTATTATCGTAGTGGCCGTTGTTGTCATATTGGGTGGTGTGCTGTGGTTTGTTAATAGTAGTCAAGGGGGAAAAACAAGCCAACATGATAAGTTGCAAGTTGTTGCGACAAACTCAATTATTGGTAACATGGTTGAAGAAGTTGCTGGTAATAAAGTCAACTTACACACAATTGTGCCACGTGGTACCGATCCACACGAATATGAACCACGACCACAAGATGTCTCAGCAGCCCAAGAGGCTGACGTACTCTTTCACAATGGATTAAACCTTGAAACTGGTGGTTCTGGCTGGTTCAAGAAAATGTATCAAAATGCTGGAAAGAAAACGAATAAGCAAGTGTTCGCCGTCTCAAAGGGGGTAGTGGCTAAGCATTTAACTGATAAGGGTAAAGAAAATGAATTAGATCCCCATGCTTGGTTAGATATGCAAAATGGTATTAAATATGTTAAAAACATTGAAAAAGTATTAATTGCTAAAGACCCAGACAATGCTAGCACATATAAGAAGCGCACAGCAGCATACGTTAAGAAATTATCTGCGTTAGATAAAAGTGCCAAAACTAAGTTCAATAATATTCCTGAAAATAAGAAATTATTAGTTACTTCTGAAGGCGCATTCAAATACTTCTCAGCAGCTTACGGTATCACACCAGCGTTTATTTGGGAAATCAATACAGAGTCTCAAGGTACACCTGAGCAGATGAAACAAGTATTGGAGAAAATTAAAGCTACTAACGTACCTTCATTATTCGTGGAAAGCTCAGTGTCTCCAAAGGCAATGGAAAAGGTTTCTAAAGAAACCGGTCTACCTATTTATTCAAAAATTTATACTGATTCTTTGGCTAAAAAAGGACAGGCAGCAGATACTTATTATGGTATGATGAAATGGAACCTAGATAAGATTTCGGAAGGTTTGTCAAAGTAAAACATAAATAGTGTAAACCGTATTCATAAAAACACCGCAACTATTCAAATAGTTACGGTGTTTTTATTGTTATTAAGTTTTAGTTGTTTATCTTTCTGCTACATCGATGGCTTCACGAATATTCAATATGTCGGCTTCATGATTATTGAAATCAGGATTATCAGTAGGCAAAGCGATGTTGAGTTCATTGAATAAATCAATTCTACCTAATACATCGCTCGCCTTGAAATCAAGAACATGGCCGCCAATCGTACGATCATCACTTAAAAAATGAAGATGCCACCCACTCGCCATAATGCCAGAATAAAGGTCAGGACCAAAATCACCAATTAAAGTACCAGAAACATTTTCATAATTAAACACTGGTTGTTTCAATGTTACATCAACGAAGGGTGGATAAGGCTTCATTTGCTTAGGAGCAACACGAACCTTCAGTTTCGAAAAACTAGCATTTATTTGAATACTAGCTGGTAAATTAGCCCAGCTCTGATGTTGTTTGGATATATTGTTTAAACTATCAAAAGTTAAAAATTTTTCTTGAAGAAAATAGTATAACTCTGATTGAGAATGGATGGAAGTAAAAGGTGTTTCCAACGATAAATCTGTGATTCCTTTAGTTACACCATTCGCTTTCGTTTGATATACGCTATTTTCTATGATTGTAACTTCACCATCAAGTTCATCCATTGTTCCAATGCCACTCGAACCATGATTCAATATTGACGACAACGGTGCCGTACCGTCATATAATCCTGACATAATTAATTCTAACGTTCCATGTTGATAAATTGTAGACATAATGACCTCTTTTTTAATTAAAGTGTTTTAGTTTTACTTACTAAAAGTAAACCATTTTAATATTTATTCAAGATTAAAAACCACTGATTACAGTGGCTTTAGTTAACGGTAAAATGATGAAACAATTAGTTAGTCATGTTCATCGAGAGAGTTTATCATTAGGTACTTCGAATAACACGGTGTCATTGATTTTAAAATCGATATTATTAGCAGCTAAGATGTCTGTGAAATCTTTGACATATACATCGCTTTCAAAGCTTTGCAGAATATCTACTGAAATGCCACCATTAATGGCTAGCATTTCAATAGATAACCCATTTGTTCCGCTCATATAGGTATGCATTTCATCAATATATTGTTCTAATTCTCCCAGTTTAGTTTGACCGGAATAACTAATGATGAAAGTATTGAGAAGAATATTTTCGAAGAAAGACAGCATTTGTTGCTTAGCTTCAATAGTGGGTAAGGAATCTAGTTTTTCAAACAGATTTGCCATTTGATTAACATTGGCCCTTAAGTTGCTGATTTGTTTGCTTTGTTTAATTAAGTTTCTAAATTCTGTGGCAACGGCTGTAAAATCTTCGTCATCAACAATAGGTTGATTAACTGGTAATGCAATGCTGCCAACACAGTTTCGGAAAGTGTTTTGATTAGTTACGCCTAAACGAAGATCACTTGCCATATGAGCAACAATCGGTAATTCAAAATCAGGATAGGCTTTTTGAATTGCTTGCGCCATAATAATTGCGACAGCGATAGCAGGTGTAGCATTATGTTTCTTAGCATATGTCATAAAACTTTCTTGATCTAAGACGATTTCATAGCGATAGCTACTTTTTGTTGCATCTTGACCCTTGGTTTCTAAAAGTTGGTATCCACGATGATTCAGATCAGGCATTTTATTAGTTTCTGAAATTGGTTGGGATTCTAGGTTCTCAAGTGGCTCTAACATTTCATCTTCTGACATAGTATCGTCGCTCAAATTAATATGTTCAATTTCTGGCCAAGTATTGCTTTTGTACCCTAAGTAGTAATAAAGTAACGTTTCAACGAATGGCATAATACCGCGTCCGTCTGCAATTGCATGATGATAAGCAATGAAAATGGTTTTTTCTGAGAAAGTAACATCGATGAGGTGTTGGTTCACCTCATCACTACCCAGAGCGCGTAGCTGATCTGTCTCAGCTACAATTAGCGGGCGATCATTTTTAGATAAATAATAGTTGGCATCTTTTTCAACTAATTGACTAGTCAAGTACGGATAGCGTTGCAAGGACTTATATACGGATTGTCGTAAATATGCTGCATCGATATCATTAGTTAATCTAATGTCGATTACCATGCTAGGCGCACCATTTTGGCGATACAAAAATGATTGCCCTGAAGTAATCTTTTCGAGTTTTGGTAATGCCGATAAGTAGGTTTTTCCGTTTTCTGTCTTAAAAATATCTTGATAAGTTGTATTTAATGTAGTTGATGTTGTCATGGTTGTTCTCCTTTAAGATGTTAAGTTATTAGCCATCAACTGATGACCATGACAATACTATAAAATTAAAATATTTATGTTGTATTTGAAAATTGTTTTCAAAGTGTTAATTGTAAAAAATGTTTGTTTAGTTTGTGACTTTGTCAGTTATAATTGAACTAACAAGATCATTATTAAAAGGAAATAAATATGGCTAATATTATTGTTGTTGAAGACGACCCGAATTTCAATCGAATTTTAAGTATCTATTTGTCTAACCATGGACACCAAGTTCAGAGTGCTCTTGGTGCGCAAGAGGCTTATGATAAGATGTATAACCAATTGTTTGATATGATTCTTTCAGATGTGATGATGCCTAACATTGACGGTTTTGAGTTCACTGAGACAGTCAGAAAAATCAATCCGAATATTCCTATTCTTTTTGTTACTGCCAAAGATGATATTCAATCGAAACAACGTGGTTTTTCATCTGGTATCGATGATTATATGGTTAAACCAATTGATATGTCCGAAATGCTAATGAGGGTGACTGCGCTACTACGACGAGCTCACGTAGCTAATGATAGAAAGCTAACAATTGGCAATACAGTACTTGATGCAGATTCTGTCAGTATTATGGTTGATTCACAGGAAATTTCAGTAACGGTTCGTGAATTCAACATTCTATTTAAATTACTGTCTTATCCGAATAAAACATTTTCACGTTCACAATTACTTGATGAATTCTGGGGTGTTGATACAACGACAGGATTGCGGGCAGTTGATGTGTACATTACTAAACTGCGTGATAAATTTTCTGGAAGTGATGTCTTTGAAATAACGACAGTTCATGGGTTAGGATATAAAGCGGTTTTAAAGTAAATGAAGAAGATAAAAAAACACAAAATTACTTTTCAAAAAGTATCCATTAAAGAGCTTATTGCTGCTTATGTTATTTTTTTATTGTTTGCTACTATTCCAAATATAGTTTTAATGCATGGTGGCCAACTGGCATTATTTACGAACAGTAACTTTATTTGGTACTTGATATATTGGTTTATAGTAACATTAATTTTCATTGGCTTAATTTCATATCAAAAACATGTTCTTTTTGATCAACCAGTCAGCCAATTAAATGAAGCAACACGACAGGTTGCCCAAGGAGATTTCTCCGTCTATTTAGAACCAGGCCATGCACGCGAGAAGTACAATGACTTAGATTATGTTTTTGAAAATTTTAACTTAATGATTGAAGAACTTGGTAGTACGGAAACTTTAAAGAATGACTTTATTGCCAATGTATCTCATGAATTTAAGGCGCCTCTAGCAGTAATTCGAAGTTATGCTGAAGCTTTAAAAAACGAAACAGATGAAGAGCAGCGCGACATGTATACTCAAATCATTGTTGACGAAACCGACAAAATGGCAACAATGGTCACCAATGTATTGAAATTAAGCAAGATTGAAAACCAAGCACTCCAGCCACATATTAAAAAATATAATGTGAGTCGTCAGCTAGTTGAAACATTACTTAACTTTGAAAAAATATGGGCATCTCACAATATTTCTTTAGATATTAATATTCCTGACGATATCGAAATTGCAGCAGATCCAGAAATGATGGAGTTAGTGTGGCAAAATCTACTTAGTAATGCGTTCAAATTTGTTCCTTCCGACGGACAAGTCACATTAAGACTGCAACAAAACAATGAAGGAACAGAAATAACAGTCCGAGATAACGGTGAAGGAATGGATCATAACACATTAAATAGAATATTTGATAAATTTTATCAAGGTGAAACATCTCATACCAACCAAGGAAATGGATTGGGATTGTCACTAGTGAATAGAATTGTAACTTTAATGCAAGGATCTATTAGTGTGGAAAGTAAATTGGGCAAAGGAAGCGCTTTTACAGTTTGGTTACCATTACATCATTTAAACAATTAACATGGCTTTAACAATTATGTTTTAAGTATTTTGTATAATTGTAGTTGATAATAATAGTGGTGAACCTGATAAGGAGAAATATGTCGTGTACGAAAAACAGTTTATCGGCTACGAATACCAAGAAAGAGTAGTTGAAAAAAAATATGAGCCTGTCTACTTGGATGCATATCCGAATTTTGGCTGGGTGATCGATCAACATCATAAAAGTACTCAAAATCCCAATAATATCATGTTACATATGAAGCGCAATCGTGATCTTGTGAACCGTATTGAAATTAAACGATTAGAAAATAAGTTTCAAGCTACTATGAATGAGATTATTAAAATCGAAAAACGCAACCAATTAATACCAACGATTCAAGCTTGTCTTGTTGGCCTTTTTGGGACTGCACTTATAGTGGGTGCGTTCTTTATACACAATGTTAGTAGTCTTTATTTGTCACTCTTATTTGGTTTAGTCGGATTCATAGGATGGGTGTTGCCTTATTTTATTTACAAGACTCAGTTTGAAAAAAGAACACATCATAATCAGGATTCTGTTGAATCTAAATATGATGCTATTTACGATTTAACAAAAAGAGCACATCAATTGTGCTACATGGATTGAGAATTAAAAATGAACTTACAAACCTGTTAGTGTTTGTAAGTTCATTTTTTTAATTTGAGTAATTAACATTTTTAAAACAATTCGTAAATATTTTTGAAATAAATCATGAATATGATATAACCAAGATAACTAACTATAGTTGAGTGAGGAAGACATGGTCGATAAAGTTAGCTATTAATATGTATTTCGCCAACATTCACAAGTAGACATGAAAAGGAGTTTATTATGAGCAAGTCAAAAATTGTTAAGGCAAACAAAAAGATAGAGGAGAAGGTTGTAAAAACTTATAAAACAATTGAAAATGGGGCAGTTGAAGGATTTGGTAATATTTCAGATAAGTTCGTCGATAAGTACTTAGCCAAAGATGGCGAGTCAGCTCAAGATGCTAAAAAGCGTATTGAAGCGGAACAGAATCAACGTGAAAAAACAAATATCGACATAATCAATAAACATCGTTAATGAATAAAAGCAGTATGACCATTTTAAAAGTCATATTGCTTTTTATTTAGCAAAAGCTACAATTTGTTCAGCTATACAAAAATAAGACGTCATTTACTGATTTGGTTTAATGTCATGATACAATAGACCAAATACAATAGGTTGCGAATGCTGTCTGAAAAGCGAAAGGGAGAATTGTTTTGTTAAAAAAATGGTTAACTACTGTCTTGCTAATTATCATCACTTTGTTGTTGGTAACCATAGCATATTTACTATATTCAAATCACAACAATATTAATACTTCAAGAAGCACTGATTCTTCTTTCGATACCAGTTCTTCTAGTAAAAGCTCCTCCAATAATGATGATTTGCTTAGCTTGGCTAAAATAAGAAGTATATTTTATAAAAGATACCCTAACGCTGCCATCACATCAATTGAATTAGAAAAAAATCTATTGTCGACCCATTATGATATTACAGGTGTAGATGACAATACAGAATATACACTAAAAATTCATGCTGATACCGGTAAGGTTATTACTCACAACAAAGAACAATTGGATGCCGATGAAAAGAATGGCACTGCCAAAAATAATGAAGCTATAGCATTTGATAACATCATATCTTTAGATAGTGCCGTAAATAAAGCTAAGGATGCGGCCGGCGATGGCTCCTTAAATGGGTGGTCTTTGGAAAAAGATGATGGTCGTACTTATTGGGAAATTTCATTAAAAGACGGAAACAATAATGTAGCAGTTAAACTTGATGCCAATAGTGGTCAAGTGATAGAAAAAGACGAAGATGATTAAATATTGCAAGCTTTTAGTATAGTTCACTTAATAATCTGCTAACTATGTGGTCCTTACAAAATAATAATAGTTGAAATCCGCAACATTCTTAATTAATTCTCAAAAACCCTTATGTTATAATGGATAGCGTCCAATAGACATTTGTCAAAATTTAGGGGTAACGGGGAATAATGGAGAAAAATAGGGATACAAATACGCCATCAGCTACTAAAAGCCGCATGGCGTTATTTCATAGTAAAAAACATAGTTCATTTAAATTGTATATCGTTTTAGCAGCTGTCATTGTATTACTATCCGCTTCTGGTTATGCTGCATACTATTTCTATAGTTTAAATAACACACTTAGTAAATCATTTTCATCAACAGGTCTTGATTCTGAAAAAAAAGCCACACAATTAATTCAGGATAAAAAGCCAGTATCTTTCTTAGTTTTAGGAACAGATATTGGCACAGAGGGTGGCTTTGGCACGAATCGTAGTCGCGTAGGATTAACTGACTCTATGATGGTTGTAACTGTTAATCCAAAAAATGAAACAACTACTTTAATTTCTATTCCACGAGATATCATGACTTCCATTTCTGGGTTTGAAAGTAGTTTCCCTCAGAAATTAAATGCTGCCTATGCGTTTAAGGCAGCTTCTGATAATAATGTTTCGTTGGGGGACGGTGTAAGCACAACAATAGATACCATACAAAAAATGTTTAACTTTCCAATCAATTATTTCGCTATGGTCAATATGAGTGGACTTGGCGATGTTGTCGAACAACTTGGTGGCGTACAAGTCAAGTCACCCTTAACGTTCACCTTTAGCCAAGAAACTGCCCACGAAAGTGGCAAAGATCTGTATCAATTTACTGAGGGTTCTAGTACATTCAAATACGCTGCTGATGGTGAAACCTTTAAAAGCTATAGTAAAATGAATGGACAAGCAGCCTTAGCGTTTTCTCGAATGCGATATCAAGATCCAAAAGGTGATTATGGTCGAACTGAACGACAACGCTTATTATTGCAACAAATTATTAGTAAAGTTAAGAAAAATCCAGCTCAAGTAGTTAATTTAAAATTCATAAATTCGACGACTAAAAACATTGCTTCTAATCTAAAATCGGAAGATATGTTGAAATTAGGTACTAATTACATTAGTGCCTCAAAGCATATTGTTTCATATACTGTTCAAGGACAAGGTGAGACATTTGAAGGTATCTCATACCAACGTGTTACCACTGCACAGCGACAAGCAATAACAAATAAAGTTAGAAGCAGTTTGAACTTAGAAGCAGCTACAACTGGAAATGAATTTGGTAGTAATATTACAGAAAACAATTTAGCTCAAGTAGGTACCGCAGATCAATTGTATCCAGAAAACAATACTGACGAAAATATGCAGTTGCGTGAAGAGTAAATATAAAATTAGAAAAAGACATGTTAGGTAACATGTCTTTTTTTTATAAATATAATTAAAAAGCAGCCTTGGGAGAGACTGATTTTCTGGGAGAGAAGAGAATATTATCTTATAGGGAGAAAGAAAATATATTCTTATATAAATAGTGGAGTATACCTCTGTTAAGGTATGTACTCATAATACCGCTAAAATGTTAAATGAATATAAAAATTAGGAAGAAATTGTTTTCCATTGAGCCACGAAATAAATTAAAGACAGGTATTGATTTATGTTGATTATAAGTGGTAACATCATTGTTATAATGTTAGTTAGCTAACTAACATTTAATGATAAAGAAGGACTATTTGTAATGACATCTATAGGTAAATTATTCAAAATTGGGCAACGTAATCTTGTAAGAGATCTTGATACATTGGCCGTAACTC
This sequence comes from Leuconostoc mesenteroides subsp. mesenteroides ATCC 8293, assembly GCF_000014445.1. Classification (NCBI taxonomy): domain Bacteria; kingdom Bacillati; phylum Bacillota; class Bacilli; order Lactobacillales; family Lactobacillaceae; genus Leuconostoc; species Leuconostoc mesenteroides. The sequence goes on from NC_008531.1 coordinate 962,115, forward strand.
ACGGGGTGACTGGTGCGCAATTGTCGGCAATTGACTTTATCGCTGACAATAAGTACGTCACACAAAAAGATATTGAACAAGAATTTCATATAAAAGCTTCATCTGTAGCAACTATGATAGACCGAATGGTAGAGAAAAAAATGGTTGCAAGAGTACCAAATGAAAAAGACAAAAGAGTTAATGAAATACACCTCACGGCGTCAGGAGCAAAAATTAATAAAATCGCTAAACAAATTATTAGCTCTCATGATGAAAATATTTTACGGCCTTTTTCAGCAGGTGAACGGAAAACTATAATTAAATTTTTAAAATATGTTGCAGAAGATAACAGCAATCACTCACTAGAAGGAGAAAAAAATGGAAAATAAAGTTTCAACTAAAAATGCAATGGCTATTATAGCAGTAGCGTTGGTTTCTTTTTCTGGCATTATGGCAGAAACGGCTATGAACGTTACATTTCCTGTTTTAACAAGGTATTTTAGCACATCGCTCAATTCGATACAGTGGGTAACGACCGCATACTTACTCTCTGTAACAATTATGATCACAACAAGTGCCTATCTGAATAAAAGGTATAATACCCGTTATTTATGGTTAGCCAGCCTTATTTTCTTTGCTACAGGAACTTTAGTGGGCGGGTTGGCCAGTAATTTACCAGTATTGTTAATTGGCCGTGTGTTAGAGGGTTTAGCAGCGGGTATATCAATGCCCCTAATGTTTAACTTGATCGTTCAACTAGTACCAAGATCGAAGATAGGCGTATGGATGGGTATCGGTTCTATGGTTGTCAGTTTAGCCCCTTCATTTGGTCCTACATACGGTGGTGCTTTGATTGATACTCTTGGTTGGCGATCAATATTTTTCATTCTTTTAATTGTGCCGATTATATCGTTGTTGTTGGGGTGGAGAACTATCGATAACAGTAAAGAAACACAAGCCAATGTTTCTTTTGACGTCCTTGCTTTCGGCTTATTATCTGTGTCATTAATTACGGCTTTGATATTAATTAATCAATTAGAAAATGGGACTGTCAATATATTACTTCTAGGGGTCACCATTGTTAGTTTAACAGGATTTGTAATTAGATCACTAACTTCAAAACAAACTTTTTTGAACATCAGATTACTCAGTAACAGTAAATTTCTATTCCTGCTAATTCCCGTTGTTTTATATATGTTTGCAAATTTGGGTATTAACCTTCTGCTGCCAAATTATTCGCAAAAAATCTTAAATACGTCAAGCTTTTGGGCAGGATTCTCTTTATTGCCTGGAACGTTACTAGGTGGGATCTTAAATCCTTATTTTGGCCATTTATATGATAAGCATGGAGATAAAACGCCACTTTTGGTAGGAAATACGATCTTTGGGATTAGTCTATTGGTCATGGCCTACTTCACTAAAAATCTTGGAATCATAGCGTTCATAATCATGTATATGATTTTCACATTTGGGCGTAATATGGCTTTTAGCATTGGAATGACAGCATCTATTGATGAATTGAGTAGAGATAAAAAGACGGATGCCACTGCTATTTTACAATCAGCGCAAATGTTTATGGGTGCATTAGGCACTACTGTTGCAGCTTTATATGGCGCACAAAAATCAGGCCTAGCTGTTGGGTTCCAACATTTCCTATGGTTGCTTTTCTTTATTTCACTTGTTATTTTCATTATGTTCTTTGCTCGACAAAAAACAGGGAACAAATGAAATCTCTATATTAGACAGTAAAAAAATAGCATGATACAATTGTATTATGAATTAATGTGTTTTCATATTTAACAACCTTGCGGGAGTAGCGGCGCATGTGCGTGGGAAACTGACTTACTAGATTATTTACAGTCTAGCGGCCAACCTTAAACAGCAAGACGCAAAGAATATTTTCTCTTAAAGGAGTGTATCAAAATATGAGCACAAAGTCGAAAGAGGTAGATGACGACGTTCCGTTATCGTCCTCAGCAAAGTTTCACCATCAGGAATGGTCTAAGATAGTTAATGATTTACATGCAGATTATCCTAGCGGACTATCAGACGAACAAGTAAATAATCGCTTACAAAAAAACGGCTATAATGAGGTTAATCCAAAAGTTATCCCGAAGTGGTTGATTTTTTTGCGGCAATTTAATAATGTTATTGTCTATATTTTAGTGGTAGCTGCGCTGTTAACGCTTTTTATGCAACATTATGCAGATTCAGTTGTTATTGCATTAGTTGTATTAATTAACGCGTTAATTGGCTATTTACAAGAAGTGAATGCCAGTAATGCGCTAGATAAAATAAAAAATATGTTGTCTGTTGAAGCCACTGTTATTCGAGATGGTGAACGATTTGATGTTCCAGCTCGAGAATTAGTACCTGGTGATTTAGTCTACCTAGAGGCCGGGGATAATGTCCCTGCTGATTTACGAATTATAGATGCTGATAACTTACGTATTCAAGAGTCGTCTCTAACAGGAGAAGCTGATTCTGTCCTCAAAAATGAAGCTATTTTATCCGAGCGTGTGCCCCTAGCCGAGCGTAGTAACATGGCTTATGCATCAACAGCTGTGACTAACGGTAGTGCCACCGGAATCGTGGTAAACACTGGTGTTCATTCACAGATTGGCCAAATTTCTCAAAGTGTTGCCGATGTTTCAGATAAAAAATCACCACTAACACGAGAATTAGATAGTTTAGGCCATGGTATTTCTTGGTTAATTATCGTTGTGGCTATAGTCATGTTTGCCTTGGGTTGGTTTTTCAAAATATATGACATATCCACCTTGATTATGGCTATTATTGCAATGATTGTCGGTGCAATGCCGGAAGGATTACCAGCAGCTACGTCAATTATATTAGCAACCGGTGTTCAAAAGTTAACCAAAAAGAACGCAATTGTGAAAACATTACCTGCTGCTGAAACCCTAGGTGCAATAGACATTATTGCGTCTGACAAAACAGGGACATTAACAAAAAATGAAATGACCATTCAAGATATTATCGTTGGTGAAAATCATTATACAGTCACTGGGACTGGATATGCACCCGATGGTGGCATTTTTATAGGGAATAAGCTTGTCGATGCAACACAAGACAAAAACCTTGAAATGTTTTTAACAATGGGACATCAAGCAAATGATACTTTTTTGACCGAAGAAGCAGGTATCTGGACCATCAACGGCGAACCGACTGATGCTGCCTTTCTGTCGGCCTATTACAAGGCCTTTGGACAAAAAGTACCTAAATTAAAAGAGTTGGATCGTATTCCGTTTGATTCTGACTACCGATATATGGCACGTTTAGTTGAAAATAAGCATCAACAACGATTTGTCGCCATAAAGGGTGCGCCAGACAGATTATTCACACTAGCCCGGAAAGATTCAAATTTTGACTACGAGTATTGGAAAAAGGTGTCAGCAAAGTTTGCCAAATCTGGAAAACGTGTAATTGCTGTTGGATATGTTGATGTGGATTCAGATACATCAGAAGTCCTTCACGAAACACTTGCAGCTGAAGGCGTGACATTCTTAGGATTAGCCGCTATTATTGATCCACCACGACCCGAGGTTGTTGATGCTATTAGCGACATGCGCGAGGCTGGTATTCGCGTCAAAATGATTACCGGCGATAGTCCAGATACGGCCAAAGCAATCGCTCAACAACTTGGTTTGGCCGACCAAATTGAAGCTGTTACTGGATCAGAAGTTGAAGCAATGACGGATAATCAGTTGGCTAAGGTTGTTACAAATTATGATGTCTTCGCACGAACTACACCACAAGATAAGTTACGTATTATATCTGCCTATCAAGCAAATGGATTAGTAACTGCCATGACTGGTGATGGTGTTAATGATGCGCCAGCATTAAAAAAAGCTGATATTGGTGTAGCAATGGGGATTAAAGGTACTGATGTTGCGAAAGATTCGGCGGATATGGTATTAGCTAACGATGATTTTTCAACAATTAAAGTGGCTATCGAGCAAGGCCGACGTTTATACGATAATATTAGAAAAACAATCTTATATTTGTTACCTACTAGTTTTGCTGAGGGGTTGATTGTTGTCTTTAGTATATTATTGCGCCAGCCAATGCCTTTAACTGCAACGCAATTATTATGGATTAACTTGGTTTCTGCTTTGACGTTGCAATTAGCGTTTATATTTGAGCCAGCTGAACCAGGATTGATGAAACGCCCACCGCGTAAAACAACGGCCAAATTGATGAGTCGATACGATGTTTTCCAAATGGTTTATGTCAGTGTCATTATTGCAGCAGTGGCTCTTGTTGTTTTTGAACATTTAGATGATATCACAGGTTTTGCGGTAGCCAGTACAATGGCTGTTAACATACTTATTTTTGGTAAAATTTTCTATATGTTTAATATCAGAACAGCGGCTCCAGCGCTAAGTAAGACATTCTGGACAAACCCAATGGCATTCGTGGCTATCGGTGCTATGATTATTTTACAGTTACTATTTACGTATGTACCATTTATGCAAGGTGTATTCTCTACAGCTGCGTTATCGCTTTCTGATTGGTCTTTCATCATCTTAACAGGATTGATTGTTCTAATCGTAACAGAATTAGATAAGTATCGTCGTATGATTGTAAAACGATAGTATATAAATAAAGTTATTATTAAAAAAATGGCAATCACAACTTAACTGACCTGTGATTGTTATTTTTTTGTGATGAAAACCTTATAAAAAAATCACATTGAAGGAATGACTCTTTCTGAAAAAACTTTTTAACTTAATTTAACCTGATATCGATATAATCAAGCTAGTAACTAAACTATAAAAGGCAGGATCAAGCTATGGTTAAAAATTCAACTACTGAGTATACTTTTATAAAAGCGCAAATTGATCTGGTTATTCATAATATTGTTAGTAATAAATACAATGAGGAACTGACATACTACGATGTTTTATGGCTCCCTGATTATTTAACCAACCCAGACAGCAAAGAGCTATGGCAATCATTTCAAGATAATTTAGAAAAAATTTCTTTTATAGCTATGAATATTGGTTTGCCGAACCCCAATGCCGATGTCGATTTGGTAATCGTTAAAATGAGTAGTGGTGAAATAAATCCAAATGCGATAAAATATTTTGAAGTAGGTAAGCGAAAAGATTATTTAGCGATGCAATACCCGCATATAATGGACAAAGACAACGACACTTTATTTAATGCTTGGGATGAGGCTAACAACTCGTATAATTCAAAGGAAACATCCGCAACCGTTTGAATTTTAAGTGACTATCTGATCGGAAATACCAGATTCAAATAAAAAAACAACTATCACTGCATAGTTGTTTTTATTTACCAGCTATTTCAATTTCTATTCGAAAAAACTATTGACTTGAAGTCCACTCCAAGGGTTACACTTAATGTATTCACTAGTAAAAAAGGAGATTATCATGGATTACAAGACATTAGCTAGTGGCATTGAGATGCCCTTACTGGGATTTGGTGTTTTTCAAGTTCAAGAAAAAGGGGCTGCCAAACAAGCAGTACTCGATGCCATCAAAACAGGTTATCGATTAATTGATACAGCGGCCAGTTATGGTAATGAGCGAGAAGTTGGCGAAGCGATTTTGGAAGCAATCAATCAAGGCATAGTAAAACGTGAGGAATTATTCGTCACATCAAAGATGTGGGTTCAAGATGTTTCTGCACAGCAGGCAACTGCCGCCATCCAATCTTCATTACAACGTTTAAATTTAGATTACTTAGATTTATACTTGATACACCAACCTTATAATGACGTATTTGGTGCGTGGCGAGCAATGGAATCTGCGTATCGATCCGGCCAGTTAAAAGCTATCGGGGTCTCAAATTTTGATATTGCACAGTTAACTAACTTAGCAGAGTTTTCAGATATAAAACCAATGCTAAACCAAATCGAGGTAAACCCATTTCAGCAAAATAAGAAGGACATTACGTACTTTAGTCAATACGGTGTTCAGGTCGAAGCTTGGGCACCATTTGCAGAAGGTAAAAATGATCTGTTTTCAAATATTCTACTGCGGAAAATTGCTGACAAGCATCATAAATCGATTGCACAAATTGTACTTCGTTGGCTAACACAACGAAATATCATAGTAGTTGCTAAATCTGTTAAGCCGGAAAGAATGGCGCAAAATCTTGACATTTTTGATTTTAAATTAACGCACCAAGAATTAGCAGAAATTGAAACATTAGATACGAATAGTAGCCAGTTTTTTAATCATGCAGATCCGGACATGATTAAATGGATGGCTAACCGTGAAATTAGTTATGATGTTACATTTAACTAACTGAGCTGGAGGTGTTGCTAATGAATATCAAAAAAGTTGCTGAAATAACTAAACTATCAGCAGATACAATTCGGTATTATTGGTCCGGTACCTAGACAAGAAAATGGTATTAGAAATTTTAATGATCGTAGTTTAAATCAGTTAAAATTTGTAAAAATCATGAGAAACGCTGGTATGAGTATTGAGGCATTGAAGCAGTACATCGATTTAATATATGAAGACAATGATGCTACAATACCTGCCCGCAAAGCCATGTTAGTAGAAGCAGCTAATGAGATGACCGAAAAAATTAATAATTTAGTGACTGCTCGTAGTTATCTCACTAATAAGATAGATAACTATTACGGCCATATGCGTACAGTTGAAAACAAACTGTTTCAAGATAAATGATGTTTACTATATATTAGCCAGAATGCGAGATAAAAGGACTTGAAATTCCTGTTTTAATTAAGATATTTTAACACGTGAATATTGAAAAATATATGTAATAATTTGTTGCTTTACATACCGACCAGGCAGTATATACTAAAGATATCAATTATTCAAGGAGTACAAAAAATGTCTGTTGAAAACGTTCGTCAATTTTTCAAAAAATATCATTTAGAGAACCGAATCGTAGAACACGAGAACATTGGTGATACGGTTGAACACGCTGCCGAGTTGTTGAAGTGTGAGATAAAACAAATTGCCAAATCCATGACCTTCATCGTGGCAGAAAATCCAATTTTGATTGTTCTTGCAGGTGACAAAAAAGTAGATAATAGAAAATTCAAATCAACGTACAATTCACGACCAAAAATGATTCCTTTTGATCAGGTTGCGGACAGAATTGGACACATCCCTGGTGCGGTAACACCATTTGCAATCAAATCAGACGTAAAAGTATACTTAGACGTATCTCTAAAGAGATTTGAAACTGTTTTTGCTGCAGGCGGTAGTACAAATAGTACAATCGAATTATCAATAGATGAGCTTGAAAACTATGCTCATCCCCTAGACTGGGTAGATGTAGGGAAAGACTAGTGAATGCACTTGCTAAACAAACCGTTTAGCGACTGCGAACGGGAGGCAATCAATACGAATGACAGTAAATGATTGGATAACCTTTATATTAGCTAGTACCGTTATTATAATTTCCCCAGGTCCTTCTGTAATATATGTAACAACAAACAGTATGACTAATGAGATTAAAACAATGATGCCATTGATTATAGGACTCACTGCAGGATATTTTTGTGGTATGGGCATCTCTTTAATATTTATAAGTAGCTTACTCAAAATTTCATCCTACTCATTGGTCGTGTTAAAAATAATTGGTTCTGGCTATTTAACGTACTTAGCCATCCAAATGTGGACTCGTAAGCAGATTAATCAAGATAGCAGAAAACCAACATTCATACGAGGTGTGCTCATTGCTATCAGTAATCCTAAGGCACTATTATTTTATACAACTTTTTTCCCGCAATTTGGTCATACTCAAGTTGATATGGTATATCTAGCACTATGTTATGGCATATTAAGTTTTATAGTGGATTTTTCGAATATGTTAATTTCTCATTTTGTTAGCAGAGGGATTAGCATGAACTCTTTAATGTGGATTAATCGATCCGGAGCATTATTGCTATGGCTTACTACTTTAAAGATCTGGCTGTGAATAACCAGAAGTTAGTTCCAACTGTTTTTTTTAGCACATTTAACCAATAACGTTTTTGGCTTCTCCTGATAAATATGCATTTAAATTATCTACGGTTATGCGTAATAATCTTTCACGAGTCTCTAATGGTGCCCAAGCGATGTGAGGTGTAATAAAGCAATTTTTAGCTTTTAATAAAGGATTGTCTTTTTCAATTGGCTCTTTTTGGACAACATCTGTAGCTAAGGCATAAACTTTTTCATTATTTAGTGCCTCGGCTATGTCATTTTCACTAATAAGTTTTCCACGGGCTGTATTGATTAAAATCACACCATCTTTCATTTTTGAGATAGTAGTCTTGTTAATTAAATTAATCGTTTCTGGTGTTTGAACAACATGAAGACTAATAATATCCGCTTTTTGGAAAAGCTCATCTAAAGAAACTTGGTTGACCCATTTTTGGGTTGCAACACTAGGTCGATGATTATAAAAAATAACTTTCATTGAAAAAGCATTGGCTAATTCTGCCACTTTTTGAGCAATTCGACCATAACCAATGAGCCCTAATGTTTTACCTTTCAATTCAAATAGCGGTTTATCCCAAAATGTAAAATCATCGACACTAGACCATTTCCCATCATGGACCAATTGGTTATGTAATCCAACCTGACCAGTTATTTCTAGTAATAATGAAAAGGTAAATTGCGCGACAGCATCCGTAGCATAAGTAGGCACATTCGTCACAATAATGTTGTGGTTGTTTGCACTATCAATATCGACAACGTCATAACCTGTTCCCATAATGCCAATATATTTTAACTGTGAAGCACGACTGATTACACTATCATCTAGTGGGGTCTTATGTGTTATCACAACTTCCGCATCATCGATTCTCTGCAAAATTTCAGTGTCATTATCTACTGATGTACGGCTATAAAACTCAAAGTCGCCCAAATTTTTTAACGTTTCCCAATTTAAATCTTGATTGAGATTATAACCATCTAAAAGTACAATTTTCATAACTTATATCTCCGTTTCTTTGAGCCATTTGAATAAATCTTTTACTACAAGGATCTGAAAAGTAATTTAGTCATATTTTATCACTTATGACCTATTAACCATGATTTTTAAACTTTAAGACTAAGAATAGGGGATTGTCGCAAGAATTATTTCGTGAATATCAACACCGCGGGGTTTTGAGTCCTTAACCGTGCTCAATTAAAATAAAGTGGTAAAATGAAACAAATGAACGCTAATTGTTTGTTATCATATGATTTCAGACGGAGTTCCGACGCGGATGCTTATCATATAGGAGGAAACTAAATGTCAAGGAATGAAGAAAAAATTTGGCTTGTAACGGGTGGATCAACTGGATTTGGACGTAAATTAATTGAAGAATTAATTGCAAAAAAGATTCCAGTCGTAGCTACCGCAAGAAATTTATCAGCATTTAATGATTTAGAAACGAATGAGGATGATTTGCTACTTAAAGTACAATTGGATGTCACAAACCAAGAACAAGTCAACAATGCTGTCCAGTCAACGCTCAATAAGTTTGGAAAAATTGATGTTCTGGTTAATAACGCTGGCTACGGATACTCAGGTTCGATCGAAGAATCAGATGAAACTGCAGTCCGCCAAATGTTTGAAGCAAATTTTTGGGGAGCTAGTGCGATGATTCGTGCAGTGTTACCAGCTATGAGAAAAAACAGATCAGGATTAATTATCAATGTCACATCAATAGGTGGTTTACTAGCGTTACCCACCTATGGTTATTACAATGCAACCAAGCACGCCTTAGAGGGATTAGGTAAGGCACTATCATTAGAAGTTGAACCTTTTGGTATTAAGGTAACAAATGTCGAGCCTGGTCCCTTTAGAACTGATTGGGCAGGCAGATCACAATTTTCTGCCAAACATTCAATTAACGATTATGAAAATACGCCAGCAAGAACATCTGAGGAAGCTTCACATGCCAGATCAGGCGAACAAACTGGCTCTCCTGAACTAGCTGCAAAGGCATTTATTAAAATCGCTGCCTCTGACAATCCGCCTTTGCATTTTATTGCCGGTCAAAATGCTTTTAAACGTGAACAAGAAGAAATTTCTAATATTCAACATGATATGCAAAAATGGCAAGAGGATTCAACCCATCTGGACTATGGCGACGAGACATATTGGCAATAGATGGGAAGAGAGTTAACAGACCGTTATTTTTGAAGAAGTTGGGGGTTATTTTGAAATTGTTCGAAAAAATTTTACGTTTGAATCCGATAAATGGATAAACAAAGAAGTTTATCGCTATAACTTACATGAAAATAATTTATAACAACTGTTTAGATTCAAAATCATAAGAGTTACTTAAATGGCCTATCCTGATTATCAGGATTTTTTATTTTACGAACAATTACATTTTTGTTGTTACAATGAATACTTTCTCCCATTCGATGGCCTCTTAGCGTCTGAAATGGTGCTATAATTACACTTAATATTATTTTTATGACATAATCATGGGTTAGAAAGCGTAAAACCGCAATTAATAAACTACTATTGACTGCTTACGGGTTCTCAACAGATAAAATCAAACGTGCTGCACTAGGATTGCTTAATATAGAACATTCTAGTAAAACATGTATTATATCTACTTCTAGACCAGAAGAAAAAGAGAAGCATCCACAAATGCAACAAATCAGAAATGATTTATTAGAATTTAGACTAGATCAGGTTGATTTTCTTGATGTGGAGTTTGAAAGTGCAAAGAAACTATATGGCTATGACTTGATATTTTTGAATGGTGGTTATCCATTTTATCTACTACATTTCTTGAAAAAAAGTGGTGCTGACCACATTTTAAAAGACATTAGTAGGACTGGGGTTCCAATTTTTGGGCTAAGTGCTGGATCGATTGTAATGGGACCTTCCATCGAATATTTGCAATATCTTTATCCAGAGGACAACCAATTTAATGATACAGATTTAACAGGTTTGAACTTAACAAGTACTACAATTTTCCCGCACTTCAAAGAAATGTTAACGCGTGATGCTGATATTGATAAAAAACTAACTTCGTATGAAAATACAACTGGAGTTAAAATCATGAGGCTTAATAATGATCAAGCCTTATCGTGTCATTGCAAAGATAAAGTTCTGATTGATTAAATACCGAATTGGAAACCCTATATATCAAATAACGATTTAATCTCAAAATCCTAACTTTTCGCGTTATACTCAACTTCTTTTAAAGAATAGTGGAACAGGGGTTGTGCTGAAAAAATTACAGATACGCTCAATACAGAACTCGAATCATTAATTGACAATTCACTATCATCCATTTAAACTTTACTTATAAATAATAAGTTGAGGAAAAGAATTTGTTCAATAAAAAATTAAGATCGTATTCTTTTCGTCTTTGTTTGTCTATTGTTGGCACCATTATCATTGCCTTTGGGATTATTTTATTCCGTTTGGCGAACACGGGCATTGATCCAGCAACAGCAGCAGATGTTGGTATATCAGATACCTTCCATTGGAATTTAGGGAACTATCAGCTTGCATTTAATGCGCTATTGTTCCTTGGCATTTTGTTTTTCGATCAAACACAGTTTGGCATCGGAACATTAATCAATATGTCGTTACCAGGATACATTATCGCTTATTTTACACCGAAGTTTGAACCTATAGTTGGGCGTTGGTTTGGAAGCTTTTCTTATCTTGAAAACATATTTTTATTTGTCATTGGTATGTTTTTATTTTCATTAGGAATTGGCATATATACAAGTGTAAATCTTGGTGTTTCCCCGTACGATGCGGTTGCGCCATTGTTCAACAAAAAGAAATGGGCCAGTTATCGTCTGACAAGGTCTGTTCAAGATTTGTTCTTTTTTGTAGTTGCCATTATATTTGGTGGGCCACTGGGTATTGGAACTTTTTTGATTGCCACGTTAACTGGCTATATTGTACAATACTGGCGTCAGCTATTTAAAAAAATAAAACACCACATGCAAAAAACGCACAGCTTTTAGTTGTGCGTTTCGTCATTCAAAAATTAAATACAATTTATCCTCTTGCCAAACAGAACGTTTGTTCGTATAATGAATTATACAGCTTTTGTTTTGGAGACAGCATATGGTAAACAAGCAGAAAATTGAATACAACTACACGCAAGAGGAACGACGTGTGATATTTATGATTGATTCTAAAAGCTTTTATGCCAGTGTTGAGTGTGTGGAACGTAACTACAATCCATTGAAAGCCTTACTTGTTGTGATGTCAGAACAAGAAAATACCAACGGCGGTTTAGTCTTGGCATCTTCACCAATGGCCAAGAAAATACTGGGTATCACTAACGTTACCCGACAACGTGATATTCCTGTTTGTCCGGACTTAGTGATTGCTCATCCGAGAATGAACCTTTATATTCAAGAAAATCTACGTATTAATAACATCTATCGACAATACACTGATGATGCGCACTTATTGCCATATTCTATTGATGAATCTATCCTTGATATGACACATTCTTGGCAGTTATTTGGCAAAACACCAGCAGAAGTTGCTTTCAAAATACAACAACAAGTTCGGGACGAAACAGGCATCTATTTAACTGTTGGTATTGGTGATTCACCAGTCTTAGCTAAATTGGCGCTTGATATTGAAGCTAAACACGCAAAAAATTTAACTGGCATTTGGCATTATGAAGATGTACCAAATAAATTGTGGCCAATCACACAACTAACTGATGTTTGGAGTATTGGTTCACGAACTGCGCGTAAGCTAAATTTGATGGGTATTCACTCAATGTATGACTTATCTCACCAAGATCCATATCTATTTCGTTCGAAACTGGGATTAATGGGTGAACAATTGTTAGCTTTGTCTTGGGGTATTGACCGATCTGATCTGACTGAAACAATCAGGCCCAAAAATAAATCATATAGTAATTCTCAAGTTTTACCACGTGATTACGGCCAACAAGCTGAGATTGAAATCGTGATTCGAGAAATGGCGGATCAAGTTGCCACAAGAATTCGTGCCCACCAAAAGCAAACTTGCTTAGTTAGCTTGTTTATTGGTTATTCTTTTTCTGAAAGTGAGAAACAAGAATCACATGGCTTTAGAAAACAATATCGTATTAGTCCCACTAACGATACCAATGCATTAATGGCTGTTATGATCAACCTCTTCAGAAAGCACTGGCGAGGCGAGATTATTAGACACATCGGGATTGATTACGGTGGACTAGTTGATGATACTGGAGTACAGCTTAATCTTTTTGAACAACCTGAACACATCCTTAAAACAAACAAAATTGATCAAGTTGTCGACGAAATTCGTCAACGTTTTGGTACTACAGCTTTGATGCGGGCTATGTCTAAAGAAGTCGGTGGAACAGCCATTAACCGAGCTAGTTTAGTTGGCGGACACAACGGAGGTAACAGTTATGACTGACAATGATGATTTCACTACGATAATCAATCGCTACTTCCAAAACGATTACCGAGAACGAGGAAAAATTAAATGGAACGGCTACTTTCTGTCCGACCACACTTCTTCTTTAACCAAAGAGGGCATTCAACGAAATGCAATAACTAAGAAATTACCCGCAATATCACTAAATGATGCGCAAGATATTTTACGACACGCTTCTGCTAATTATCATGCCGTAACCGTTCAACAAAATATTAAAGATAACGAAGGAAATCTGATCCCTAATGTGACTGGTTTAATAAATGGTTTTTCCGAATTAGGTGTCTATATTGACCACCAATTCATAGCCTTTGAAGACATTAGAACAGTGGTAAGAAAAAATGAATCCAATTGAAAATATTATCACAGAGATTAATTCTTTATTCACTAAACAACCTAATACTATTTATGAAGTACGATTGGTTAATCAGCGATATGCTAAAAAAGTTAATGTGTTCTTTGAATATTATCGGATTGGACATGCGACTCATTCACAGCAGATTGCTCGTTTAAATGATGAATATCGATCTCAAATACCAGAGTTAGCGACAATGATTCATCAGGCTACTGGCCTGACGGTTAACACCAACTAATTTATTCGTGAATTAATTATCATCTAAAGTTGTTTTTAGATTCAGTATGCTCTATACTATTCGTCTTATAAACACTTCAGCCTCGGTAGATAGGGTGATTACAATAATTAATTGAATAATGTTTGCTCCTTCAAATCCGAGTATTACTGTTAGCTACTTCACTAATTTGATATTCTATCCTAGTTGATATACAATTTAGTTATCATAATGAAAGCGCTTACAACGTTTTTGTTTTTAGGAGGCCAGGTTAGAATGTCAGATAAAAAAATATCAGCTGGGTTAGCAGCTTTGAAGGTCATGGAAGGATGGGGTGTTCATACTATATATGGTATTCCTTCCGGAACATTAAGCGGGTTGATGGATGCTATGGGACATCCTGAAAATAATATTAAGTTTTTGCAAGTTAAACATGAAGAAGTTGCTGCAATGGCCGCCGTGATGCAATGGAAATTCGGTGGAAAATTAGGCGTCGCTGTTGGATCAGGTGGTCCAGGGGCTACTCATTTGATTAATGGCTTATATGATGCAGCTATGGATAATACGCCTGTATTAGCAATTTTGGGGTCAAAGCCAGTTCGTGAATTAAACATGGATTCCTTCCAAGAATTAAATCAAAATCCAATGTATGAAAGTATCGCTGTTTACAATCGTCGCGTAGCTACTGCCGAACAATTGCCTCATTTGGTTGATGATGCAATCCGTACGGCGATTGCCAAGCGTGGTGTGGCTGTTCTTGAAATACCTGCAGATTTTGGATTTTCACAAATTGATGCCAATTCGATTTATTCAACACCACTGTATTCATCAGGCCCAAAGTATAAAGAATACAAATCAGCACCTGTCGATAATGCTGATATTGATGCTGCTGTTGAACTATTAAACCAAGCAAAACAACCAGTTATTTATGCTGGTGTGGGTACCATGGGTCATGGCTCAGCTGTACAAGCATTATCTCGCAAAATAAAGGCGCCCATTATCACGACCGGTAAAAACTTTGAAACTTTTGACTGGGACTTTGAGGCCTTTGCTGGTTCAAATTTCCGAGTAGGGTGGAAGCCAGCCAACGAAGCTGTTCTCGAAGCTGACACTGTCTTATTTGTTGGAACAAACTTCCCATTTTCAGAAGTTGAAGGGACATTCCGTAACGTTGACAAGTTTATCCAAATTGATAACAATCCTGCAATGCTAGGTAAACGCCATCAAAATGATGTTGCCATCCTCGGTGATGCTGGTGAAGCAATTGATGAAATACTTGCCAAGGTTTCCTCGGTTTCAGAATCACCTTGGTGGCAGGCTAACATTAAAAATATACAGAACTGGCGCGATTATATGACCAAACTTGAAAAAAAGACCGAGGGCGACCTACAAGCTTACCAAGTTTATAATGCAATTAATGAGCATGCAGCAGATAACGCTATTTTCTCAATTGATGTTGGTAACGTAACACAGCTATCAGTTCGTCATTTGCACATGACACCTAAAAATATGTGGCGCACGTCACCATTGTTTGCGTCAATGGGTATTGGTCTACCGGGAGGTATTGGTGCCAAGAACACTTATCCAGATCGTCAAGTTTGGAATTTGATAGGTGATGGTGCCTTTTCAATGACGTATCCAGATGTTGTGACAAATGTTCGCTACAACTTACCAGTCATCAATGTTGTCTTTACCAATACGGAATATGGCTTCATCAAAAATAAGTACGAAGATACTAACACCTACAACTTCGGCGTTGACTTTACAGATGTTGATTATGCCAAAATAGCCGAAGCCCAAGGGGCGATTGGATTGACAGTAAGTCGCATTGAAGATATTGATCGCGTCGTTCAGGAAGCGCTTAGCTATTATGGTAAAGGCCGTGTCGTGGTGATTGATGCAAAAATCACTAAGGATCGTCCAATCCCTGTTGAAACATTGAAGTTAGATAAAAGTTTGTATAGTGCAGAAACTGTTAATGCTTATAAAGAAAAATACGAAGCGCAGGAACTCGTCCCATTCCGTGAGTATTTGGAATCAGAGGGACTAACTTCAAAATATATTAAAGACAGTAATGACAATAAGTACAGTTTCTAACAAGATACTTTTTGATGTTTAAATGCATTTTGTTTATACCTTGCCACCACCAATCCAATCTATAATGCTAACTAGTATGTATCATTTGACAAAATTTATAGACGATACTATAACATAGTTGTAGACATAAAAAATTTGATGGAGGTGTAAATATGTCAAACAATTTAATGCAACGTTTTAGTTCTGATGATATTTTTGATTTTATGAATCAGGCTATGCATCCTTGGTCCGATCAACGTTTACTACCAAAGTCGATCAAGACTGATGTGATTGAGAAAGATGATCGTTTCACCGTTACTGCAGAATTAGCTGGGGTAAACAAAGACGACATCAACATTGATTACAAGAATGACCAACTTTTGATTAGTGCTAAACGTGATGAATTCAAGGATCACACTGATCATGACGGTAATATTTTGCAGAGTGAACGGACCTACGGATCTGTGTCCCGTGCTTACTATTTGCCAGGGGTGGACTCAAGCAAGATTACAGCAAAATTCGCAAATGGCGAATTGCGCGTTGAATTGCCTAAGCAAGCAACTGAACAATCAAGTACTAATATTAAGATTGACTGATCTATAACTCGGTGTTTCTATTAATTCGTCCTTTGTATTAGCCGTTGAGGCATTAATTGATACAAGTAAAAAAGCTCGTCCGGATGGATGAGCTTTTTTTGTATTGGGCATATTACATTTTTATGTTGGGCATCCACTTATATCAAAGACTTCATGACTTATTAGATGCTTTCTAAAGCTTCAAATATAGGTGTATCACCATCACTCATTTTTATAACTTGATCTATTGTTGAATTGTGATTCAAAATGTCCGCTAATGTTGCGCCAACATTTTGAATTGAATTCTTCGTTAGCGCCTTATCATTCAAGCTAATTTTATTGGTTCCTGGTATGTCTACGAGTGCAGTTGCTTGTAAAATCGTATAATTAAGTTTCGTTTGTTTCACAAGATAATTATCCGCAAAAAATTTAGCGATATTATAATTCATCAAATCAGCCATTGCTGGATTATGCCATTTATTAGGTTCAAGTGAATATGCTGAGCTCAGCATGATATATCTAGAAACACCATTCGATTCAGCTATATTCATTGACTTGACTGCACCAAAAGCATCTGTTTGTAACAAGTCTTTATTGCGCGATCCGGCTACAAAATAAATTGCGTCAATGTCTTCAACTTTTTGAGATAAGGTTTCAATATCATCATGTAAATCAAAATTGATCGCAGTGATATTTTTGTGTTTCATTGTCCTTTCGGGGTTTCGTGATCCAGCTATAATTTCGTGATGTTGATTAATCAGGTGCTTGATTAACTCTTGACCAACACGACCATTAGCACCAATAACAAATATTTTCATTTTTTATTTCCTCAAATTAGGCTCATTTTTGAACATACCTTACTATATGTGAGTTTAACATAATTTATATTTTTGTGTTGCTAAGCACTTTCATTTAGAAAATGAATAACTGGCTTAAGAATTAAATACGATGTTCACTTTTGAAAGAACGATAAAAAGATTTTGTGAATGATTTTTGAGGACGAGACAATTGTATAATCCTTTGACTTTCCCCTCCAGATAGATGATGATTTTTTCCCTTACATATAAATGGTCACCACTTACATTTACACACTGACCTGTCGTCAAGTATTTTTACCTCTTGTCGTAATTCTTATCTCAACAGTTATATTTTTCAGTATGATATTGAGTGTTGAAAGATATTTCTAATGTAGAAATTTTGTTGATCCGGTTTGTTTGTTGTGTAAATTGTCATTTCATACTAACCAAAATTTATGTAAAGAAGGGAAGTATCATCATGGCTGATATACTAAAATTTATTTTCGAAATCATTAACAACACACCGTTCTGGGTATGGGTTGTTTTAATTATACTAATTAAACGAGGTACGTCATTAATAAATGACAGTCCTGCTTCTATTGGAAGATCAATCATAATGCCTTTTATTTTCGTTATTTGGGGTTTAAATACAGTAGTAAACAAATTTTCTTCTCCAAATACATTGCTGAGTTTTTACTTAGTAGCATTGATTTTAGGATTTTTGTTCAGTTACTTACTTTATATGCGACGATCTTTTTATGTTGAAGATGGCCAATTAATTCAGGAGGGTAGTACCTTACCTTTAGTTATTATGCTAACCAATTTTCTAGTAAAATATATTCTAAACGTTATTCTCGCTATCCATCCAGTACTTTACACTCAGATGAATTTCAACATTTTTTATGGTATTGTTTCTGGGTTCACAGTTGGATTATTCTTTGGCGGCATTTATAAAACGCTTATGGCAAAGAAACAATTTTTGAAGTCATAGTGAAAGGGGCTATTCCAGTCCCCAAGATCATGCTTCATTACACCATCGTAACCGTAAAACATAAACAAAGGTTCATGTAACTAATTACGCGTGTCTTTTGACAGAGGTTGCAAAATAAGATATACTCGGTTAATAATTGAATAGTAAATAACTAGGGGCGCCAATTGGCTGAGAAGAACCCTTTGAACCTGAGATGGATAATGCCAGCGGAGGAAAGTGAATTGTGTGATGCAACAGTAACTGGTTAGCAATACATATTTAAAGCAATTTTTGAGCACTTTTGTCCGCTGGCAAAAGTGCTTTTTTTGTGGAGGTAAAGCATGGATTTAACAAAAGTTACTCAACAAATTGCGTCGCAGCAAGATGATTTATTAGAATTGGTAAAGCAGTTGGTTGCTTTTGAGACCCCAGCGCCACCAGCGCGTAACACACGTGAGGCTCAAAATTTTGTTGCTGACTACTTACGGCCTTTAGGATTTGATATTGATCAATGGGCATTATATGACAACGATGACATTGTGGTTGGAACCAAAAACGGTGATTCGACATATCAGAGCTTGATTATTAATGGACATATTGATGTTGCCTCGTTAAACCCTGATGAGCAATGCTCTGCTACTAAGCAATGTAAAAAAGCGCGACAAAGGCGGCATCACAGACAAAACTAAAATTGCATCTAGCCCTGAGGAAATAAAATTGACCCCCAAGCCGTGGTTCGACAATGTCAACCCAAATATAACAAAGAAGCACATAGGTGATCAGATGCCAGTGCGGGGTGGCTCGTTTAATAAAATTAGTCGTTTGTGGCGGCAGGACATCCGTGCTGAGACAAATGCAGAACGTCAATTCTTAAGAAATCAAAAAAAAGTTGAACAAGAAAAGGCTAACGAAGAATACGAGTCAGAAATATCCAGAAGATTGTAAGGAGAAAAATTTTCTTGTCAAATGGTTTTTTAGCATCTGTGAAAATTACAGATAAAAGCATTATAATAGTTTACCCTCGATAAATAATGTAATGACAATATCTCGCACCCTTTTAAAAATTTTTCATTTTAGATTAATTAATAACAAAATTAAAATAAATAAATAATTTATTCCATATATTAATTAGCTTTTTTATAAGACATTAAAAGTCCGTAGCGATTATTTGAGTACAATTTCGTATTTCAAAAAAATATAAAAAAGGTCAATCTATGTTAGATTATCTAACAGGAAATGTGAATACTATAATAATTTGTGATAAATTCTAATCATATCATAAGGAGGGTTGTATTCGATGAAACTAGAAGATATTAATTACATTGTGAAAATTTTAAATGAAAATAACTTGACCCATATTTCTTTTAGGAATGGTGACTCTAAAATTAGTGTTTCAAAAAATATTCTTAGCAATTTTCAAAGCGGTGTGAATGCTGAGTCAGAGACAGAAAAACAAGTACCTACTAGTGAGTATATTACATCGCCTACGGTCGGAACTTTCTATGTTTCATCTGACCCAGAGTCAACACCGTTTATTTCTGTTGGACAAAAAGTAACAAAGTCAACAGTTGTAGGTATTGTTGAAGCTATGAAAATGATGACTGATGTTTTAGCAAACAAGGATGGTTTAATAGCTGAAATTTTAGTTTCAGACGGTGAATCAATTGAATACGGTCAAAAGTTGTTTAGGTTATCGTAATGGGTGAAAAATTTGTAGACAATTTCAAAGTTTTAATTGCAAATCGAGGAGAAATAGCTGTTAGAATAATTCGTGCTGTCAAAATGTTAGGATTTCAAACCGTTGCGGTATATTCGTCAGCAGACAAAGACTCATTACATGTAGCAATGGCGGATGAATCAGTACAAATCGGTCCGTCTAATGTTGCAGATAGTTATTTGAATCAAAAAGCAATTTTAGCAGCGGCTGAGATCACACATGCAGATGCGATTCATCCAGGATATGGTTTTTTGTCAGAGAATCCTAATTTTGCCAAGCAGGTTGAAGAAATGGGAATCGTCTTTATTGGTCCAACTAGTGAAGTTATCGCACAAATGGGTGATAAAGAAAAAGCCAGGCAATTTATGTCAGAGGCTGGAGTTCCTATTGTTTCAGGTAGTGATAGTTTTTTTGAAGATGTTGATATTGGTTTTAAACAGGCAAAAAAAATTGGATATCCAGTTATGCTAAAGTCAGTAGCTGGTGGTGGCGGAAAAGGTATGCGTCTAGTATCAAATCAAGACAGTTTTAAATCGCTTTTTGAGGTAGCCCAGAGTGAAATCATGGCGTCAGTTGGTGATCCACGGATGTATCTTGAGAAATTTGTTTCTAAACCGCGTCATATTGAAGTACAAATCCTAGGTGACGGTTTAGGCAATGCCATAGTTTTGGGGGAACGAGACTGTACGATTCAAAGTCACCATCAAAAAGTAATCGAAGAAGCTCCTAGTCATTTACTGGATGAAACGACACGAAAAAAAATGTTAGCAGTTTCTCTAAATGCTGTAAAAAGAATGGCTTATCGAAGTGCAGGCACTTTTGAATTTTTATATCAGGGTCCTGGAAAATTTTATTTCATGGAAATGAATACAAGAATTCAAGTTGAGCATGCTATTTCTGAAGAAGTTTCAGGAATCGATATTGTATCAGCTCAAATTCAATTAGCAAGTGGTCGAAATATAAATGACATTTCAATTGGCTCAAAAAACAATTATGCTATTGAGGCACGCGTGTCCGCTCTATCCGCAGGCACAATTACTGGATTACATTTGCCCACCGGATTAGGAATTAGAATTGAAACGGCTGTGTATCAAGGATATAAAGTACCTCCATATTATGACGCGATGATTGTAAAAATTATTGCAACTGGCATGACTCGGCATGAGACATTAAAAAGATTGCAGATAGCGATAGAAGAGACAGTTATATTAGGTGTGGACACAAATTTAGATTTGTTGATGAGAATTATTATTCACCCCGACTACATGTCAGATAAGAATAAAACAGACATTGACTGGTTGGATTTTCAAATGAAAGAATAGGAAATTTTTAAAATGACACCAACAGAATTTAGAAAAAAAGTGAGAAATAACGAATTTCAAAAGCCAACTGCTGGGATGTGCCCAGGATATGCTCAAACAAATTTAATTGTTCTTCCTTGAGAAGATGCATACGACTTTCTATTATTTGCTCAGCGTAATCCTAAACCTATTCCCATCCTGGAAGTCACAGAAGTAGGAAGCAGAGAGTTGCAAACATTAGGGAATGACATTGATGTTGCTACAGATTTTCCAAAATATCGTATTTATCGAAATGGCAAAATGGTTGACGAATATTTGTCCGTTGTAGACTTTTGGCGTGAAGATTTGGTTAGTTTTTTGATAGGATGTAGTTTTTCCTTTGAGGATTTACTAGTCGATGCAGGCATCGAAATTCGTCACATTACTGAAAAAGCAAATGTGCCAATGTTCAATACAAATATTCCCTTAAAGCAAGCGGGTAAATTTTCGGGGAATATGGTTGTAAGCATGAGGCCTATAAAAAGTAGTCAAATAGCTACAGCGGTTAATGTAACGAATCGGTTACCAGGCGTTCATGGTGCTCCAATTCAGATTGGAAATCCAGCAGAAATTGGTATATATGATCTTGCCCATCCAGATTATGGTGACGCGGTTACCATTAATGAAAATGAAATACCTGTGTTTTGGGCATGTGGTGTAACGCCACAAGCAGCAGTAATGGCTTCGAAACCAAAATTTGCCATTACACATTCACCAGGACACATGTTGATTACTAATATATCAAATAAGGACCTTAGCGTGTGAATAAAATGATAAAAGTGGATTTTAACTCAGATTTAGGAGAAAGTTTTGGAAATTATAAAATTGGCCTAGACAGTGAAATTTTACATCAAGTTACTTCTGCAAATGTTGCTTGTGGATTTCACGCTGGTGATGCGTCAATTATGGCTCAGACTGTTCAACTAGCACTTGACAAAGGTGTTGCAATTGGAGCTCATCCAGGCTTTCCAGATTTACAGGGTTTTGGTCGACGTAAAATTGAGATGAATACATCAGACATCACGGATATAGTGGCTTACCAAGTTGGCGCTCTGTCTGCTTTCACCCCTGATCACAAATTGCATCACGTTAAAGCTCATGGTGCTTTATACAATATGGCAGCGAAAGATCGACTAATAGCTGATGCTGTAATAACTGGAATTAAGTTAGTTGATCCGCAAACAATTGTATATGGATTGGCCAACAGTGAATTAATTAAAGCAGCACAAAATGCCAATATGAAGTTCGCTCAAGAAGTATTTGCTGATAGAAATTACCAATCTGATGGGTCTCTTGTTCCACGGTCACAGCCAAACGCCGTTATTTCAAATCCAGCGGAAGCTGCTCAGCGAGCCCTTGAAATGGTGGAAAAAAAATCCGTCGTGTCTGTTACCGGGGAGGTTGTGCCTCTAGCGGTGGATTCTATTTGTGTTCATGGTGACAACCACTCTGCTGTGGACTTGGCCATAGAGATTAAAAAACTGCTTCTTGAGAATCAAGTTACAGTGACCAATAAAATCTGTTAAGAGGATAAAAATATGGATCAAAACAAAATAAAAAGCAACTCAGAGTTGTCAATTAATAAAAGAAGCGCACGTTCTGTTGCGATGGGAGCAGCATTTGTCATGGCAATGGCTGCTGTTGGCCCAGGATTTTTAACACAAACAGCGACCTTTACAAGTCAATTAGGACCGAGCTTTGGGTTCGCAATTTTAATAACAATTTTGATTGACATTGTTGTGCAAATGAATATTTGGAGAATTATTACTGTATCTGGAAAACATGCGCAACAAATTGCTAATGATATTTTCCCTGGATTAGGCTACTTTTTAACTTTTTTAATTGTGGTCGGTGGTTTCTTTTTTAATATTGGAAATGTTGCTGGAGCAGGACTTGGTTTAAATGTTTTGTTTGGTATATCAGCCGAAAACGGAGCTGTCATTGCTGCCGTTTTGGCAATAATTGTATTTGTTGTCAGAAATGCATTGCTAGTAATGGATCGCACAGTACAAGTGCTAGCTGTCGTAAAAATTGCAGTTTTAATTTATATTTTGTCTGTTACTACTGTCCCTGTTAGTTCAGCAATCAAACATACCTTTTTACCAAGTAATATAGATTTTTATTCGATAGTAACTATTGTTGGTGGTACAGTAGGGGGCTACATTTCTTTCGCAGGTGGTCACCGTTTGTTAGAGGGTGGAGTGCATGGACAAAAAGGATTGAAATACGTAAATGAGGGCGCGCTTTCAGGAATTGGAATTGCATCAGTAATTCGTGTCATGTTATTTTTAGCCGGGCTGGCAGTCGTAATGGCTGGTCATAAGTTAGATCCCTTGAATCCAGCAGCTGATATTTTTAAAATTGCAGCTGGAAACTTTGGTTATAAGTTCTTTGGTTTACTGTTGTTCGCTGCTGGCATGACTTCCATTCTCGGATCGACATTCACATCAGTGTCATTTATGAATTATTCACACTCTCCTGAGGGTGCCGTAAAATTTCAAAAGTACCGTCCATACCTTGTCATTGGTTTCATTGCTGTTTCAACCTTAGTATTTTACATTGTAGGTAAGCCCGCTCAAATTTTAGTTGTAGTTGGTGCGATTAATGGGCTAATTTTACCTATTGCTTTGGCCATTTTATTGATTGGGGCATATAAAAACAAAATTATGGGTACTGATTATAAGCATCCCATACTACTAAGCATTTTTGGCTGGATTGTGGTCCTATTCATGGCATTTGCTGGCATCGAAACGCTCATTCATACATTATAAAAGGGGTCTAAATGAATTCAAAAGTTATTTTTTCTGGTGACACAAGTATTAACGTTGTATTTGAAAATGTTGTTTCAGAAAAAATTAGCAATCAAGTACTATCGATAGCTAAATTAGTAGAGAGGCAACATATAAATGGGTTGGTGGATATTATACCCGCTTATCGAGAAGTTACATTTGTTTTTGATCCACTTGTTCTAGATATTGCATCATTTAAGCATTTTTTAGAAAAGCAATTAAACAAAATGGATGGTGAAATAGTTGATAAAAACGGAAGACACTATGATATACCTGTACTTTATAATGATGAAGTGGGATTAGATTTGCTAGAGGTTGCTAAATATCATGGGTTATCTCTAGAAGAAGTAATTCATCTTCATACGGCACAAGCATATAGAATTTATATGTTAGGATTTTTACCCGGTTTTGCATATCTTGGTGGCTTAGATGCAAAGCTTCATACACCTCGTAAAAATACACCAAGACTAAGAATTCCTGCTGGTTCTATTGCTATTGGTGGGGAACAAACAGGATATTATCCTGTTGACTCTCCGGGCGGTTGGCAGATTATTGGTCAAACACCATTAGTTATGTTTGATTCGAATCGACCTGAAATAAAACTTCATGCTGGAGACAGGATGAAGTTTTATGCAATAGATAAGCTTGAATTCCAAAAATTGAAAGGTACGCATTTTGATGATTTTGTTTCTAAGGAGAAAACGCTATGAATACTATAAAAATCATAACACCTGGAATGCTAGCGACGGTTCAAGATGATGGTAGAATAGGTCACCAGGGTGAAGGGTTTTTGAATTCTGGCGTTATGGACATTTTTTCTTATCAGATTGGTAACGCACTTGTGGGTAATAAATCGACAGATAAACCTGCTAGTATTGAGTTTGGCGTAACTGGGGGTAAGGTAAAATTTTCGAGTAGCACTATTGTAGCTATAACTGGTGCACGTGTAAATGCAAAGCTAAATGATGCTAGGGTGAGTCAGGATATTCCAATTTTAGTCAATGAAAATGACGTATTGGACTTTACGCAAATTATAGAAGGACGATTTGTATATTTGAGTGTTGCTGGTGGTATTCAGGTGCCAAAAGTTATGGGATCGCATGCGACTACTTTGGCCGTTAATTTGGGTGGTTTTAATGGAAAAAGATTAAAAAGTGGTGATGTATTGAATATTTTAGACGCGTCTCAGGCTTTTAATTACAATACTGTGAAGCTATTACCAAAAATGCCATTAAACCTAATTAGTTTAATTAAGACAAAGAAAATTCGAATTGTGCCCGGTCCTGAATATGACTGGTTTTCGGAGGATGAATGGCAAAAACTATTAAATAAACCATTTCACTTAGGCAAGCATATTGACCGTATGGGATACCGCATAGAAGGGCCAATGATTATTTTTAAACCAGAAAATTTATTGTCAGAAGCCAATATGAATGGCGCAATTCAAATATCTCGCGACGGGCAACCAATTGTTTTATTAGCGGATCGCGCTACTCATGGAGGATATCCTGTCATTGCTAAGGTTATCATTAGTGATTTAGGTACACTTGCGCAATGGCCACAACATAAACCAATACATTTTGAAAAGGTGTCATTAAATGATGCTTGGTTGGCTTCAGCGGAGAGAGCTGAGGTAGTACAAGGTATCTATAAATCGAAGCCATGGGAAATTTTATTACATACTCGAACCATGGCGAATAAAATCAAACGTTTTTTTTAGAAAGGACACGAAAGAATGTTAGCAAAACGAGTCGACAGTTTAGAAGCGTCTCCAACGTTGGCAATGGGAAAAAAAGCTAAGGACATGATTGCTGATGGCATTGATGTCGTTAATTTAAGTCAAGGTGAGCCAGATTTTAATACACCTGACAATATTGGCAGAGCGGCACGGATTGCTATCAAAGATCACCTGACTGATTCCTATACAGCTACAAATGGATTAGTTGAACTCAAAAATGCTGTGGTCGCTGCAGCAAAAAGAGATTACAATGTTTCCTTATTAACCGATCAAGTTGTGATTACGACTGGCGCAAAACTTGCCCTGTATGCATTGATGCAAATATTAGTTGATCCCGG
The DNA here is from genome assembly GCF_000014445.1 of Leuconostoc mesenteroides subsp. mesenteroides ATCC 8293. Lineage (NCBI taxonomy): Bacteria > Bacillati > Bacillota > Bacilli > Lactobacillales > Lactobacillaceae > Leuconostoc > Leuconostoc mesenteroides. The sequence goes on from NC_008531.1 coordinate 988,398, forward strand.
AGACCTAGTTATAACTTCTGCCCCTTTTTGGGTTAGCTATTCAGAACAGGTCAAATTAGCCGGGGGATCTTTTAAAGCTATTGTTTCTTCTGATCCACAATTCAAGTTAACAATAGATGTTCTTAACAAATTAGAAGAAAAGCCTAAAGTAGTTATACTAAATACACCCAACAACCCAAGTGGCGCTGTTTACTCAAAGAATGAATTAGAATCAATTATTTCGTGGACAAAGACTAATGACGTATATCTAATTCTAGATGAAATTTATGGCAAATTAGTTTATGGCGACACAGTATTTCATTCTGGATTGTCACTAGAATCTCTTGTAAACAGTAAAATGATTATTATTAATGGCGTTTCTAAAGCATATGCGATGACTGGATGGCGTATTGGTTGGGCAATTGCTGATGTTTCTATAACGCATGCAATGACTAAAATATTAGGACACTTGACCTCAAATCCAACTGTAGTAGCACAGTATGCAGCAATTGAAGCATTGAACGGGCAACAAAAAAGTGTCGAAACAATGAGAAAATCGTTTGAAAGTAGACTAAATTTTTTGTATCGGGATTTGTCTGAAATTGATAATATCAGCATACCTTTTAAACCATCTGGATCATTTTATATTTTTTTCAAAATTGATAGTAAATTTATGAAAAAGAATAATTTTAAAAATACCAACGAAATCTCAATGGCACTGCTATCTGAGGAAAAACTAGCTATTCCTTCGGGTGAGGGATTTGGAATGCCCGGTTACCTTCGATTAAGTTATGCCAAATCAGAAGCCGAATTAATTGAAGCGGTTAAACGATTAAAACACTTTTTTAGCTAAAGATAAATTATTAAAACCATCAAGGTTTATAAATTGAGTGGAAGAAAAAATGAAAAAAGTTTTAGTGGCTTCACAAGTAGATGAAATAGCCAAAACCTTTTTAATACAACAAGGACTTCAAGTGCTTGAAAATAATCAAGAAACTGATAATTGTTTTGATGAGAATCCTGAGGTTGAAGCAGTATTATTAATGCCAATTAAATTTGATGATAATACAATGAATAAAATGCCAAATTTGAAAATTATAGCGAGGCATGGAGTTGGTTATGATAATGTCAGTCTTAGTGCTGCAACTCAGCGTGGAATCGTTGTCACAAACACACCTGGTGCAAATGCTAGCTCAGTGGCCGAGACTGCTTTGATGTTTTTATTAATGTCCGGACGTCAATTTGCCTCAAAACTAATCAATTCTAATACCAAAAGTTTAGCTCTTTCAACAGGTAATAGTTTTGGATACGAACTATCTCACAAAATTGTTGGCATTATTGGGTATGGGAACATTGGGCGGAAAATTGCTCGTCTTTTAAGCGGTTTCAATGTAAAAATTCTCGTAAATGCGAGACATAAATACGTAATAGGCAATGGTGAAATGGCTTCATTAGTTGAAATATACGAAAAAGCAGATTATATTGTTTTAGCATTACCTGCAACACATGAAACAACACACATGATTAACTCTGCTACGCTAAAACTAATGAAAAAAATGCCGTCTTGATCAATGTCGGGCGTGGTCAGCTTATTGATGAAGATGCATTATATAGTGCGTTAATAAATAATCAAATTTTTGGAGCAGGCTTGGACGTTACTGAAAATGAGCCTGTGAGTGCACAAAATCCATTGTACAGTCTGCCTAATGTATTTCTTACCCCACATGTTGCAGGACAATCGCGAGAAGCAAAAGAAAACGTTGCCCTCGAAGCAGCTAAAAAAATTACACGGGTATTAAATGGAAGTCAACCAAAACATCAAGTAAATAATTAGTCCTAGTTTAGATGCAAAAAACATATTATAAAATTAAAACGAAATACTTAATTAAAAAATCTGCAGTACCTGTGAAAAAGAATCGTTCATGTTTTTAGTTCAAGAGTGAAAAGTAAGGATTCAACTTTTTGTATAATTTTCAAGGACATTGAAGTCGAATGAAAATCAAATTATCAACTCAACAATTCATGATCAAAATCCTGATTATTTATTTTTATTTGAAACTAAAACAGTAAAATTCAGATACTCTACTCCATATTAAGTATAATACCAATATTTCACTAACTATAATTTAAGTTCTATATTGTCAGAAAATCGTTTCTCTTGGGAATTGATTACAAATCATGAAAAGCTGTTAACTAAAAAACGTCTAGCAAAAAATGTTAGACGTTTTAAATTAACCATAATTAAGTAATATATGATTACTCAAAATTAACTTTCACACTTGTTTCTTTGTCAGTCGACTTGAACAATGTGGTGTAATAATCCTGCTCTTATGCTAGATTTACGGACAGATTTTCTTCTGCCCTGTAAACTAATAGCATAGGAGCATTTTTTAATATGATTCGATACAAAAAAGAATTTAAGCAGTCTCTTGTTGAGATGCACAATCAAGGCCGTTCATATACTGATCTATCCGCTGAATACGGACCTTCGGTCGACTCAATCCGTAACTAGGTCAAGTTGTACGCGGTCCACGAAGTGGACGGCGAAAAATGGACGCAAGCTGATGTAAACGCATTACAAAAGGAAAACAACAAACTTCGCGAAGAACTTGAGATTTTAAAACGAGCCGCGGTGTTACTTTCGAAGTACAACTAACGCAAAATCGCGAGTTAGGACTGGAAATCATTGACCGTTCGCTCGCAATGGGACACCGCATAACAAGCGTTTTATCAGCTTTGAATATAGCTCGAAGCACTATTATCAATGGAAAAATTGGCATCCCAGCCAACAAGAGACGCGTCGCAACGCTCTAAAAACGGCAATCAAAGCCGTCTACAACACCAATCGTGGGATCTATGGCTACCGACGCATCGCCGTATTTTTACGGTTCATTTTGAACACTGAAGTTGGTGATCGTTTGGTTTGGGGGCTCATGAATGAGATGAGCCTTAAATCTCGCATGGTCAGGAAGTCATATAAGAAGCCGACGACGACCACTGACACACCACAAAAGCCCAATCTCATGAAGAATTTGGATGATTTGAGTGGCGTTCTAACGACTGACATCACGTACATCCAGCTGATGAATAGAAACTGGGTTTACCTGGCGACGGTCTATGACCCAGAAAAACGCCGTGTTGTCTCATATGGACTGAGTTCAGAGATGACCAAAGAATTCGCAACATCTGTTGTCGTGAAAGCTCTAAGAGCCAACGGTAAACCAAAGATGATTCACAGCGACATGGGAAGCCAGTACACTTCAAGTCTGTTCGAAGGAACGTTGCAAAACGCTGGGATAGATCAGTCGCGTAAGGGGCATCCTTACGACAACGCACGTATCGAGAGCTTTCATTCGCTCATCAAGCGTGAGCTGATTTATCACGAAGAATACAGAACCATTGATGATGTCAGGTCATCTGTCGAATGGTATGTGAACTGGTACAACAACGAACGTATTAATTCACGCACTGAATGGCTTCAAGCCGCCTAGACCAATGTTTGGTTTCCTTAATCTCGGTTATCGGCACTAGCCGGTACGACGCCGTTTATAAGCCGTCACTTGTGAATTTCAAAAATTCGCCTTGTGAAGGCTTATTTGTTGCACGATACAACTTGTGAAATCCGGCCGGTTCACAATCTATACCACCCGTTTTCTCTCACCGGCAGGGCTAAGCCCTGTTCCACCTACAAAAACACCCAGAACTCACGCCGTTTTAAGCTGAAATCCGGGTTTTGAAAAATTTTCGGAGTCCGGCACCTCTCGGTGCCGAAAAAATCTGTCCATAATCTTGACATCAGCGCCCAAGCTCATTTACCCACACATCCAAAATTTCCAACGATAGCTTTTAATCGTTCTGAATATGCACGACTTGGTGGTAAGGATTTCTATTCAGTTGATGTGTTGCCACGTAGTTTGGGCAGTGAAGCGGTTCGATTATTGTTTAACGATCAGCGCTCTGTCCTGGAGCAAACTAAGGCAACAAGCGTGATTGTGCCGTACCGTTTACCTGAATTTTGTGATGAGACGTGGTGAATTAAAATAATATTGCACGAAAGGCGCATGTCTCAAAAATGACACTTAGCCATGTAATTAATCATCCAGATCAAGTATCACCTGAACTGATGGTGCGAGTACAACATGCAATAAAAAAAAGACCGTTGACTATCTGCCAAATCAAGTCGTACGGTCATTAGCCAACCAACGCCATTATGTCATTCGTTTCTTACTTTTAGAAGATGTTACAACAGTTGAACCGAATTATTGATTCGATTAGCTATAATTTACAACAAAAAGGTTAGACACTGAAAATTAGCTTAGATATTACGGCAGAGACACAATCTATTGACGTGAATAATCGAGCAGGCATTGAATAAACGACTGAATATATGTGCCGGCAGGGATATCGTGATATTTATTATATTGTTTTATCGTTAGATTAGTATTGAACTTAATGCACAATTTCTAATTGCCGACTACGATTATCCGTGCGAGCGATTAGGTTGCACTTGTTGTGCTAAGTGCGGTTCAGCCGAAATTAGACACCCATAAGGCAAGCGTTTGCCTTAATTATTGAAAAAATTGTTGCACAAATTATTTCTTAAATTGAATCAAAAAACGATAGAATTAGGAAATACCAGCATTTCAGCAGCTATAGCTGTTCGATAAACAATAAATTTGCATAATGTTATCGTTAACATTGTGCAAACGCTTCCATTAATTATCCAAATGTTCTATGCTATAAAATATAAACGGTTACATATATTGGTGTTCAGAACATGTTCCTGATTTCTAAAAAAACAGTTTCATCACGAATTGTTCATATAAATGGTGCATGATTAGAGCAAATCAGTTATGTTTCAAAAAAATTTTGGAGGAAGTAATTATGGTAGATAAGAAAAAAGGGCAGGGTTTGCCAAACCTGCCGCTAAGCACCATTTGGATGCTGAGTTTTGGATTTTTGGGCGTGCAGATGGCATTTTCATTGCAGAGTTCCCAAATGGGACGTATTTTTCAGACCTTGGGTGCTGATCCCACTAAGTTAGGATTTTTCTTCATCCTACCACCATTGGCAGGGTTGTTTGTTCAACCACTAGTTGGTTATTTTTCAGATCGCACTTGGACAAAACGCTTTGGTCGTCGAATGCCTTACCTATTGGTTGGCGCTCTTGTGTCAGTTATTGTGATGTTCTTGTTGCCTAATTCAGGTAGTTTTGGTTTTTCAACTACTGCTGGTTTGTGGTTTGGAGCAATCACAATTTTGTTCATGGATTTGAGTTCTAATGTTGCAATGCAACCCTTCAAGATGGTTGTGGGTGACATGGTTAATGAAGACCAAAAGTCATACGCATACTCAATTCAAAGTTTCTTATCTAATACAGGATCTGTGTTGGCAACCATTTTCCCATTCTTGCTGACAGCGATTGGTGTTGCTAACACAGCGCCTAAAGGTCAAGTGCCAGCATCTGTAATTATTTCATTCTATGTTGGTGCGTTAGTCTTAGTTGTCTTTTCACTGATTGCAGTCTTTAACGTGAAAGAATACGATGATGCCACTTATGAGCTATATCATGGCTATGCTTTGAATACACCAAATGATGGTGAAGGTGGCTTCTTGACTTTGTTAAAGCGCGCGCCAAAAACATTTTGGATGGTTACTTTGACTCAGTTCTTCTGCTGGATGGCATTCCAATATTTGTGGACCTACGGTACTGGTGCTGTGGCAGACAATATTTTCCATGCAACTGATCCAACAACGGCTGGTTACCAAAATGGTGGAAACTGGTTTGGTATCATGTCAGCGGTTTATGCTATTGCAGCCGTTGTGTGGTCGTTAGTATTATCAAAGATTCCAGCAAACAAAAACAAAACAGGTTATGCTTTGTCACTATTTTTGGGGGCAATTGGGTTCACATCAGTGTTCTTTATTCATTCACAGTATTTGTTGATTGGCTCATTTATTTTAATCGGTATTTCATGGGCAGGTATGATGGCATACCCATTCATTATGGTAACCAACGCATTACCCGGTGATCACATGGGGACTTATCTAGGATTGTTTAACGGTTCAATTTGCTTGCCACAAATTGTAGCCTCAGTTGCTAGTTTTGCACTATTCCCAGCACTTGGTTCACATTTCCCATCAATGATCTTAGTATCCGGAATCTTAATGTTAATTGGTGCTGTTAGTGTTGGGTTTATCAATGAAATTCACAGTAATCCAGTAGATGCACAATAATGGCTAACGCTTCGGCGTTAATATGTGCGATCGATCGTCGTAGATATTAGCGCTGAAGCTAAGCATTAGAAAAATTGAAGAGGTAGAAAGTCTTATGAAACGAATTTTTGAAGTTGATCCTTGGACAGTTACATCACATGATTTGAATCCCAAAGATAAACGTCTCCAAGAATCTATGACGAGTTTGGGCAACGAATACATGGGCATGCGTGGCATGTTCGAAGAAGTCTATTCCGGTGACACACATCAAGGAATTTACGTTGGTGGTGTTTGGTTCCCAGATAAAACACGTGTCGGTTGGTGGAAAAATGGTTATCCACTTTACTTTGGAAAAGCTATCAATGCGCTAAACTATGTCAAGGCAGACATTTACGTTGATGGCAATCAAGTTGATTTAGCTAAGAATGATGTGACTGATTTTGAAGTATCATTGGATATGAAAAATGGTGTTTTGAATCGAACATTTACTGTGTTTGGCGTGACGTTTAAAATCACGCGCTTAGTTTCAGCAGCATTGAATGAACTGGCAGATATTCACTATGAGTTGTCATCTGCTGATGGTCAAGCGCACAAAATTCGTTTTGATGCTAGTATTGATGCTGACGTTGTCAATGAAGATTCAAATTATGATGAAAAGTTTTGGCAAGTTTTGGACGCAGGTAATGACACTAATTCATCATTTATCGCTACGCAAACAATTGAAAATCCGTTTGGTGTGCCACAATTTACAGTTGTTGCCCGTCAGAGCTTTGTTGGCGGTGAAAAGCATGGTGTGAACCGCTCTGAAAAAGAAGTGACTGATAACTTTGACATTGAAGTACCAGCTAAAGGTTCAGTTAGTTTTGAAAAGCGCGTGATTGTGACAACTTCGCGTGATTATGATAGCCTAGCTCAAGTGATTAAAGCAGGTGAAACACTAACTGCGGATCTTGCCGCACAAACATACGACGACATATACACAGCACATGCACAAGAATGGGCTAATCGTTGGGAAAAAGCTGATGTTCAAATTGAAGGAGATGATGCGGCGCAGCAAGGTATTCGCTTCAACCTATTCCAGTTATTCTCAACTTACTATGGTAATGATCCACGCTTGAATATCGGACCAAAAGGTTTCACTGGCGAGAAGTACGGTGGTGCCACGTATTGGGACACCGAAGCATTTGCCATTCCTGTTTACCTTGGTGTTGCTGATCCGTCTGTGACCCGTTCATTGCTACAATATCGTTTTGATCAGTTGGATGGTGCATTCCACAATGCCAAAGAACAAGGCTTAAAAGGTGCTTTGTACCCAATGGTGACCTTTGATGGTATTGAGTCACACAACGAGTGGGAAATTACTTTTGAAGAAATTCACCGTAATTCGACAATTGCTTATGCGATTTATAATTATACCAACATCACGGGAGATCACTCATGGCTTGACGGTGATGGCGCACAAGTTTTGTATAATATCGCCCGCTTCTGGGCAGATCGTGTCCACTATTCTGCCCGAAACGATAAGTACATGATTCATGGTGTCACGGGTCCCAACGAGTACGAAAACAATGTTAATAACAATTTCTATACAAATTGGATGGCTAAGTGGGTTTTGCAATACTCACTTGAACACTACGATGAAATTAATGCTGATGAAAAAGCTAAGTTGGCTTTGACAGATGAAGAATTAGCAAAGTGGCAAGAAATTGTTGATAAAATGTATTTGCCAGAGGCTGATGTTGAAACCAAGACAGGTAAAAAGCATATCTTTGTTCAACACGATACATTCTTGGATAAAGATTTGACTCCAATCGCTGATATGCCACAAGATATTCGTCCAATTAACCAAAACTGGTCATGGGATCGCATTTTGCGCTCACCATATATTAAGCAATCTGATACATTACATGCCATGTTCTATTTCCCAGACGCGTTTACAGAAGAAGAAAAGCGTAACAACTTTGAATTCTATGAACCATTGACAGTGCATGAGTCATCATTGTCGCCATCTGTTCACTCAATTTTGGCTGCTGACTTACAAATGGAAGATAAAGCAGTTGAAATGTACGAACGTGCGGCCCGTTTGGACTTAGATAATTATAATAATGATACGTCAGATGGTTTGCATATAACCGCTATGACAGGTTCATGGTTAGCGATTGTGCAAGGATTTGCCGGCATGCGTGTGCGTGATGGTAAACTCCACTTGAAGCCATTCTTGCCAAAGAATTGGACAAAATATGCTTTCCGTTTGGTATTCCGAGGTCATGTTTTGGAAGTGTCAGTTGATGGTCAAGGTGCACATGTTGACTTGATTTCAGGTGAACCATTAGTTATTGACCTATTAGGACAAGATGTCGAATTGACAAAGTAATAAGCCTGATGATGAGCGAGAAATCGCTCATTTGCTGTATAGCAGGAAAGGATATCATGAAAGTAGTAGAGAAGGATTTTGGACAATTACCTGACGGAAAAATCGTGACGGCGTTTACCCTAGAAAATATTAAACACACACAGATTACTGCGATTTCGTACGGAGCAACTTGGCAGTCATTTTCCGTTGAACATGATGGTGTCAAACAAGAATTATTAGTACAATTTAATGATTTAGCCACGTATTTAGATAATCCATTCCATTTTGGAAACACAATTGGTCGCGTTGGTGGCCGATTATCAAAAACTGACTATGATATTAATGGGGCACATTTTACATTAACACCAAATGATCATGACAATGTTTTACATTCTGGCATCAATGGCTTTGATGCGGTTAATTGGCACGGTGAAGCAAGAAATTTGGGTACAGCAGCGGAAATTAATTTCACACGTACTTTTGATGATGAATTCGCCGGACAATTAGCTGCCCAAGTAACCTATCGATTGGACGATGAGGATCGTCTAGATATTATATTTAGTGGCGTTTCAACTGAAAATACATTATTCAACCCAATGACGCACGTCTACTTTAATTTAGTTGGTAAGGATCAAGATATCAGTCAGCATAAATTACAAATTGCGTCACATCAACATCTTGAAGTTGATAATCACGCGATTCCAACCGGTAACGTGCTTGATAATCAAAATACAAAATTTGATTTTGCGCATTTGCACGCCTTGGGACAAGAGCATTATGATGATGCTTGGGTATTAGATCCAAGCCGTCAAGGGGAAGGTGTAGGACTAACTTCACCCGATGAAAGTTTGACCTTGACAGTGGATTCAGATCGCAATGGTGTTGTTGTATTCACTGCCAATCCTGACGATAGCAGTGACATTAAAACAGCGCTTGCTATTGAGATGCAGACTTTACCTGATGCGGTTAATCATGAAGGTTTTGGTGATATTGTTTTGCCAGCAAACGAAACAAAAACTTATACCGTAACTTACCAAATTAAAAAAAATGAGGATAAATAAAAATGACTAAATTTTCAGATATTAAAGGTTTTGCCTTTGATTTAGATGGGGTTATTGCTGATACGGCGCGTTTCCATGGCGAAGCTTGGCATCAAACAGCTGATGAGGTTGGCACAACTTGGACACCAGAATTGGCTGAAGGTTTGAAGGGCATCAGTCGCATGGCTTCCTTGCAAATGATTTTGGATGCTGGGGATCATGCCGATGATTTTTCTCAAGCAGATAAAGAAGCATTAGCAGAAAAGAAAAATCATCATTACCAACAACTCATTTCAACATTGACTGAAGATGATATTTTACCTGGCATGAAAGATCTCATTCAATCAGCTAAGGCAGCCGGCTATACAATGTCGGTGGCATCAGCTTCTAAAAACGCACCAATGATTCTAGATCATTTGGGATTGACCAAGTATTTTGTTGGCATTGTTGATCCCGCCACTTTGACAAAGGGAAAACCTGATCCTGAAATCTTCGTTCGTGCTGCGGAAGTCTTACATTTAAATCCAGAAAATGTTATTGGATTGGAAGATTCAGCTGCTGGTATTGTCTCAATCAATGGCGCAGGTGAGACATCACTAGCCATTGGTAACGCAGATGTTTTGTCAGGAGCGGACTTGAATTTTGAGTCTACTTCAGAAGTGACCTTAGCAAATATTGAAGCTAAAATGCAATAGATAACTAAAAAGAGTGTCAGTACATAAAAACACTGACACTCTTTTGTTGTTTTAATTAACATTTGCCACCGTATTGCCCTGCTTGAGTGTGATATCGGTAAAAGTTACGGTATGCGGTGTTGTATGTGATCAACGAGAGCCGTAATAGCTAATTCATCCATCTGTGTAAATTTTTACTGCACAGGTGCTAAAATAGGACGTGCTAATTGGGTTAATTCTGTCCAATCGATGATCACAATTGATAGATTCTCAGAGACAGAAATGCCAACACCTTTTGCACCATTTAGTAATCGAATACTGCTGAGCCAATTGCAGTCGTGAAAGGTTGGGGATTCCCATATATTTTGGAAGCATACAAAACATGAACTGAAGTCCAAGCAGCCATTGCATGGTATATCAATTTTTAAAACCAAAATTCCATCTCAAATGACGTTGACAAGTTGGGAACACATAACTAATTGGTAGAAATGCAAGATGGTAAAAGCTAATCAGTTAGCCAATGCTTTACTGGATGACGTGTTCAAAAGCGATTTGAAAGAAGAATTTATTAGTTTCAAATTATTAGCACAGGAATTTGATGCCTTTAATACCGATGATTAGGGCGTCATGAATAAAAGTCAGCGAAAATGTTCTGACAACAAAGAGGATGAGTTCCGCAAGCGTTTAGCTAATCAGCTTTACAAACATTTGGAACAAATTGAAGATACTTCTTTAAGAGATATTGATAAAAATCTAGTTGAATTGCGAAGGCAATTTAATAAGCAAAATCAACAAAGTAAAGTAAATCAGTCTAAACAAGCGCCTAGCCCCAAGGAAAAAAATTTTGACACATATTCATCAAATAGTAATATGTTGACAAAATCAAAAGATTGATGGCGCAATGCCAATACTTGGGAAAGTTGAACAAGAAAAGGATCAAGTAGATGATGATCACCAAAAATACAGACAATTGTAAATACTCAATGAAATATCAGTATTTCGATAAAAATTATTGATATTTCGGTGTGAATAGAGACAAAAATAAAAGTATGCTTAGGTAGTCAAATAATGGCTGATGTAGAAGAAATTGTTAAATATATGAAAACAGGTGGATTAATCATTCTGGTGGATGATGAAGATAGAGAAAATGAAGGTGATTTAGTTGGCATTGGAGCAAAAATGAGTCCAGAAAATGTAAATTTTATGGTTACACATGCTAGAGGATTACTATGCACTCCTGTTGGAGAGAGTATTACACGCCGTTTAGGTCTTACTCAGATGGTGGCAAATAATACAGAGAGCAATGGAACAAGGTTCACTTTTTCGGTTGATGCTGAGACAGTACATGGCGTTACAACAGGAGTGTCAGCGTTTGATCGTTCAGCAACTATCAGAGTTTTGGCAGATCCATCAAGCACAGAGAAAGATTTTGTTCACTCTGGACATACATTCCCTCTCAAAGCACTTGATGGTGGGTTTGCAGTTCGGAATGGTCATACTGAGGCTGCAGTAGATCTGGCTAAATTAGCAAATGAGGAGCCAGTAGGCGCTATTTGTGAGATTCTAAATGAAGATGGAACAATGGCACGACTACCTCAGTTGCTTACTATGTCCAAAAGGTTTAACTTACCACTACTAAGTATCAAAGAGTTAACCAACTATATGGAAAAAATATAGATGTAGGAGTGTACGTAAATGAGTTTAACAAATACGATTCTTACACAGTTAACAACAAAAACTGTAAGTTTTTTTGTTGGCAACGTAAAAGGTTTAGAGAATCTAAAGTTTAATGGGCCGCGTATAATCATCGCTAATCATAGTAGTTACATGGATCATTTTGTGATTTTATATCTTCTAAAAAAACAAAATCCAAATCAAGCTATTTATTTTTTAACCAAGAAAGAGGCTTTTGAAAAACCATTTTCAAGATGGTGGCATTTATCTTTAAATAGTATATCTGTTGACAGGAGGAAAAACGCCATGTCTTCTATGATGGTTCTAAAAGATAAGCTGATCACTGAAAAGGCAGTCGTTGTCATTTATCCTGAGGGAACTAGAACCCCAACTGGGAATATGTATTTTGGAAAAAATGGCGCAGAAAGTTTATCCTACGTCACGGGAGTTAAAATGATACCAATTGGTATGCATGAAAATTTTGATGTTTTACCTAAGTTTTCAATATTTCCGAATTTTAAAAAGATTAGTGTAGCCGTTGGAAATTCAATCCAAATACCAAAAACCTCCAGAAAATGCTTAGAAGTCAATAAATTGGATTATTTTTATTCAGTTAATTAGGCGACATTTGAAATGCGATTCCGATTATAAAAATTAATATACGACAGCTTTCGGGAATTAACCGGATAAATTTAAATTATGGCAGATTGATAAATATGAAATATTGAATAAGTCATCAAATTTTACAGAAATTCAGTACTATTTTGGCACTTTACAGTCAAAACACTTAAACAGTTAACTTCATTTATAGATATTTGTATTAAAAAGTGATATATACCAATTTAAGTTAACATAAGACTGACTATACAAAGTAACGCAGGGACAGGCTTTCAAGGGCCTGTTTTTTGTTTGTGAAATTGCAAAATTCACAAACTAATTTAAGTACGCATTTTTCTATTTCACAAGCACACATTTTTGACATACTTCACAAGCGACTATGTTTTAGACCAATTGCTGATATTGGAAGCCAAACTAACAATCAAAAAATCATCTACCTGGCTGTCCTTGGGACAGTGTTCGTACGGAAACGTTCCATTCAATTCAATTTAAAATCGTGAAGAGATTTATTTGAAGGCGTACAAAACATAGCCTGACACAAGCAAAAAGTGTTCTCCAATGAAAAAATAAATTTAGCAATCCTAAATTTGCCAATTAAATTATAATTAGGAATTGATAACAACTTAGTTTATAATTATAAAAAAAGCGGGAGTAATTTTGGGAAATATGAAATCACAACGGTAAATGAACTTCTTAAATAAGAGGTGCAGGAAATACCTAAAGGGTAACTGTTTGTCATCGCTTTGATTTGCTCTTATACTAAAAAATAGGATATTTTTATTCAGTCAGTAAAATGAAAGTATAGAAGTATTTTTTATGTCAATTCGTTATTCACAGGATTTTAAAGATTCACTGGTTAATCTTCACAAAAAAACGTTCACTTAAATCAATAGCCGAGGAATTTAGACGTTCAAAGTACTCTATTGCTATTTGTGTCAAACAAGCGACCCTTGTCATGATTAAGGGTCAGTCAAAGACGTTGAAGGATGTCAAAACAATTAGAGAAACGACTTGTTATTTTGGCAAGAAGAAAATTAGATTTTAAAACGAGCGGCCATCTTACTAGACAAAGAATAATCCTTGATGTGAGATAAAAAACAATAAGACAGTATTGGTAGAGGATTCATGAACAAAATGATTCAGGTGAGCTAGAGGGGATATAAAAATGATGATGATTTTACAAAAGTATAGAGTTTTAGTGCGTATTATTGTCTTTATTATTAATATATTAATTTTAGTGATGGCGCTCGTATCTTTTCTGTGGGTCGAAATTAAATTAGATAGCACCTTAACCGATTTAGATATATCATACTTGATTAGCGGATTGACTTTGTTGTTTATTAGTATGAGTTTCAATATTAATTTATATTATCTAACTAAAGAAAAAAGATTTATTTTCGATTGGTTTTTAATATCTTTTGTAATTATTGTTGTTCCGATGCTGTATGTGCTTTTATTTTTGATTATTTAAGGCATTTTGTTTTGACAATGAAATTATTACAGCTAAAAGTTATGTATTTTTAATATGAATAATATGGGAGCCTAATAAGTGAAAAAGATAAATAAAAAGCAAAAATTAATTTTAATTAATAATCAACTAGGAATTAGAGTTATAATGCGCATTATTAATGGGCCGTTACTGTTTTCTATTTCCTTGTATTTAGTTGGAAATGCATTGGCTGTTATTTCATTATCATCATTGTACAAGATAAATCTACCTTTGTTTGCTGGTATTTTGGTTATATTTTTAATGATTGCAGGAATACCGTACATTTTACAATACATTACTAAAAGTGCCATATGGATTCATGATTGGTCAGCAACTTTTATGTATTTTTTTCAGATTCCTAGTATTATCTTTATCATTGTGTTTCAGTTTTCACCTACAGTCATTGGTGAAAGTCTGTTGCAATACTACTTTGGCAAATAACTTCTAATTCTGTATCAAAATTAGAAGTTTTTTGCTTTTGGGGTCTACTTTTTTATAGTTAAAATGGAGTTTCTTAGCAAATACATTGCTAGATTATATTTTTGACAATTACACCGAAAATCATTTTAGTACTTCAAAATTTGATGCATATATTTTCGTTTAATATATTGTAATCATGTAACATTGGGTTATAATTACTGAATAAAAATAGTCCAATTTATTGACTTCTGAACAATATTAGATGGCCTTAATTAACGAATTTGTTTTCAGTATCTATCATGTATATAAATAATTAATTCTTGGAATCTACCATTAACATAATTTCAGAAGAAAAAAGTCAAATATCTTGAAATACTGAACTTTAATTTTATGAGCTAAATAAAAATAGTGCATTTTTCTAGTATAAGAGCACACATCTGTCCGTATTTTAAGTACGCTTACTTGGCACTGTTCTGGTTGACGCCGTTCGCGAGCATGTCAGAATTATGTAAGTGAATATTTGGAAAGAATAGTAAGTAGCATCCTTTCTTCTGAGGTCAGTAGATGATTTTTTCTAAACGCTATGCTACCAACAAATTTAGGTTGATGATCATCCTTTATTGATAATGTAATTATGTCTGGCATTGTTGGTTTAACGATATCAGCTAACAAAGCAATACCAAGATTTTCCGAAATCATATTCATTAAAAAATTAATATCGGACGTTTTCATAAAAAATTTTGGTCTGATATTACCTGTACTAGCAAAATAGGCCATAGCTCGATTATGAATAAAACTAGAATCGAGACCAACAAAGTGTTCGGATTTTAAATCAGAAAAAGATAAACTCTCCTTCTGAGAAAGTGGGTTTTTACTAGAGACGTATATTTTAAAATTGGCTTGAACGAAAGGTTCCTGCAATAACTCATTAGTAACGTCACTATCCAATGAGCCTAATAATGCAATGTCAACATCGCCATCTATTAGTGATTTTTTTAATACATTAGATCCAGCTTCAAAAATGTGCATATTTTGGATATTAAATTGCTTATCAAATTCTTTACTAGCCACTGCAATTTTAGCAAAATAGGCACTCTTTAGCATTGGTGGCAAACCAATTGTTGTACTATGTGACTTTAAGTGATTCAGTTCATGCATGGCAGTTTCTATTTCCGTCGTAATCGAATGGGTGTGTCTATATAATTGTTCACCTGCTGGGGTGAATTTTAGTTCATTTTGTGAGTTTCCTCTTATAACTAACTTACTTTGGAAGTGAGATTCTAAGCGCTTTAAAGCAGTGCTAATAGATGGCTGGCTAACATTAAATGTTTGGGCGACTTTGGTAAAACTTTTTTTTGTATATAATTCATTAAAGTATTTGAAATCTTCTGTTTTCATTAGAAACCCCTTTATATCAATGACAATCATGATGTATATAAAATAAATTTATAGTAAATAGCTAGTTTGACTATAAAACAATTGACCATGTATAGTCAAATATGTTGTTAATTAAAATACAAAATTTTTTGGAGGAAATAACATGACTACAACAGGGTATAGCATTTTGCGTAATCCATTTTTAAATAAGGGAACGGCATTTTCTGCAGCTGAGCGTGAGCAATTGGGCTTAACTGGCACATTACCAAGTCAAGTACAAATGATTGAAGAACAAGCAGAACAAGCTTACAAACAATTTCAGGCGAAAAGTCCTTTACTTGAAAAAAGAACATTTCTTATGAATTTGTTTAATGAAAACGTGACATTGTTCTATCACTTGATGGATCAACATGTTTCAGAATTTATGCCAATTGTTTATGATCCTATTGTTGCAGAGTCTATTGAACAATATAATGAAATTTACACTAATCCTCAAAATGCAGCATTTTTGTCAATCGATCATCCAGAAAATATTGAGAGCTCATTGAAGAGTGTCGCTGATGGCAGAGATATAAAGCTAGTTGTTGTGACTGATGCTGAAGGTATATTAGGCATGGGCGATTGGGGTGTCAATGGTGTTGATATTGCCGTTGGTAAATTGATGGTTTACACAGCAGCAGCTGGAATAGACCCGGCAACAGTATTACCAGTAAGCATTGATGCAGGTACGAATAACAAAATATTATTAGAAAATCCTTTGTATTTAGGGAACAAACATGAACGTATTGCTGGTGAAAAGTATCTTGAATTCATAGATAAGTTTGTAACTGCTGAACAAAAATTGTTCCCAGCATCATTATTGCATTGGGAAGATTTTGGACGTTCAAATGCACAAGTAATTTTGGATAAATATAAAGACAGCATTGCCACATTTAACGATGATATTCAAGGAACCGGAATGATTGTTTTGGCAGGAATATTCGGAGCTCTAAATATATCGAAAGAAAAACTAGTTGATCAAAGATTCCTAACGTTCGGTGCCGGTACAGCTGGTATGGGTATTGTTAATCAGATTTTTTCAGAATTAAAACAAGCTGGGTTATCCGATGCAGAGGCTCGCAGCCATTTCTATCTTGTGGATAAGCAAGGATTATTATTTGATGATACTGAAGATTTAACTGAAGCGCAAAAGGCGTTCACACGTTCAAGAAAGGAACTTGTTAACTCTGAACAATTAGACAATTTGGAAGCAGTGGTCAATGAGATACGTCCAACAGTTTTGATTGGTACTTCAACACAGCCAGGTACATTTACGGAAGCAATTGTAAAATCGATGGCACAAAATACAGAACGCCCAATTATTTTTCCTTTGTCAAATCCAACAAAATTAGCTGAAGCAACTGCAGAAAACTTAATTAAATGGACTGATGGAAAAGCTTTGATAGCAACTGGTATTCCTGCAGCGAATGTTACCTACAAAGGAGTGACATATAAAATAGGACAGGGCAATAACGCGTTGATTTATCCTGGTTTAGGCTTTGGTCTTGTTGCCTCAACTGCTAAGCTGTTAACACAAGAAACAATCTCAGCTGCTATTCATGCATTGGGTGGTCTAGTGGATGCTGATGAACCAGGAGCAGCAGTACTGCCACCAGTTTCAAATCTTACTGAGTTTTCACAAAAGATTGCTGAAATTACAGCACAAAGTGTTCTAAAGCAGGGACTTAATCGTGAAAAAATTGCCGATCCAAAGCAAGCCGTACAAGATGCTAAATGGTCTGCGGAGTACTAATTAGGACTTAAATAATATGACAAAAATAAAAATCAGTGGTGTCAGCTTGCCGTTGTATATTTTGATGCTGGTCATACTTGGTGTCACAATTTCACTCAACAAGCTGCCACTTAATATGCTTGGTTTAACCTTGTTATTGGTTCTACTTGGTCATCTATTCTACTACATTGGCAATATTTTACCAGTTTTCAAATCATATCTTGGTGGTGGATCCGTTTTCACCATTTTCGCTTCAGCTGCTCTAGCAACAAGTGGCATCATACCTTCAAACGTTGTGAATGCTACTAAGACATTTTTAAATAACCAAGGATTACTAGACTTTTATATCGCCGCCTTAATCGTTGGTGCGATTCTAGGAATGAATCGTAACTTATTGCTTAAAGCGGCTGTCAGATTTATCCCAGTATCATTAGCAGCCATGGTTATAGGATTCTTTGCTGTTGGTCTCGTTGGTATGTTACTGGGACTTGGATTCGGGCATTCCGTAATGTTTGTTTCTATGCCAATGATGGCAGGTGGTATAGGTGCTGGAGCGGTGCCACTTTCGCACATTTATGCTCAAGGTTTAGGTGTCAGTTCCGCCTCAATGTTTTCTCAACTAATACCTGCCGTTACCTTAGGGAATGTTCTTGCCGTTATTGGTGCAGCATTAATTGCAAAAGTTGGAGCAAACACAAAACACGATGGCCATGGTGTTTTATTACCAATCAATGAGGACGAGAAAAGTAAACCAATAAAGAATCTAGACGTTACTCGTATCGGAGTTGGCATGATGCTAGCATTTTCGTTCTTCTTGGTTGGCACAATTTTAAATAGTTTTGTTCCAAAAATTCACGCCTATGCTTTTATTATTATCTTAGTTATTATCGCTAAGGCATTTAATTTGATTCCGGATCAGCTTGAAGAGTCAGTAGTCATGTTTAACAAAATTATAATGGGTAACTTGACACACGCAGTATTGGCTGGCATAGGTTTGGCGTTAATTGACTTGAATGTATTGGAACAATCATTGACTTGGAAATTTGTTCTTCTCACGCTTACGAGTGTCGTTGTAATGGGTGTTGCGAGTGCCGTGATTGGAAAGCTATTTGGGCTTTATCCTGTTGAGTCTGCGATTGCTGCAGGAATGGCGGACAATAGTATGGGCGGCACAGGTAATGTGGCGGTATTATCCGCTTCAAATCGAATGGATATGATTGCTTTCGCTCAAATGGGAAATCGAATGGGGGGCGCAATCGTTCTAATTTTGGGAGGAGTATTAATTCATTTTTTGCACTGAAATACCATAATTAAAAATCATATATAAAATAGCCTCTTCAGCAAGAGGCTATACTCTGAATCGTAATGAAAATTACGATTTTTTTATATATTTAATGTTGTGTTCGAAGGATTAAATCAACATTTAGATATCTAAGAACAAAAAAAATTGGTAGCTTCTTTAAAGAGTTAGACGACACTATTGGACTTCGTTATTTTATGTTAGATTTGCTCAAAGAACAGAAAAAGGTTTCAAAGCGGTTAAAAATAAGGTTGCCAAAAAAACTTTCACAAAGTCTTTGGAAGCCTTATTTTAATACCTGTTTTTTAAAATTTCACAAGTGTTTGAGTTTTAGACCAATTGCTATTTTAGGGTGTGTTATATTAGTTAAAGCAATCAAGTTAAGACGGTGGCTATCCTGAATGGAGGTGGCGCTTATGGTGTAAACACTATAAACACACATTCTAGGAAAGGAGAGGCCTTGTGTCCATATCGGACGCGCTACTGGTCATGTTTGCCTTTGGTGGATTCATCATAAGCTTCTGACTTTTGTAGTTTTGTTAATCGAAAAAATTAGCAAAAAAAAATAACCGTCTTATCTTTGGCTGATAACGGTTATTTTTCAAGTAACTAAGATTTAGTCACCGTCGAAACGGGATTGCTAGGAGTCGTAGTTAGCGCTACGGCTCTTTTCTATGTCTTCATTATAGCATAGCTTTTGATTTTGTCACAAATTTAATGTTTTGTTCGCTTGCTTAATCGAACATTTGTTCGTACAATGGATTATACACATTTGTTTTTGGAGGTTGCTGATGGAAAACGTAATCACAACTGAATATGATTATAGCAAAGAAAAGCGTGGCGTGTTCTTTTTAATTGATTCAAAAAGTTTCTACGCCAGTGTTGAGAATGTTGAGCGGGGCTTTAATCCATTAAAGGGCGATTTAGTCGTGATGTCTGAACAAGCGAACACGAATGGTGGTCTAGTCCTAGCGGCGTCGCCTGCTCTTATACTAAAAAAATGGACTATTTTTATTCAGTCCGTAAAATGAAAGTATAGGAGTATTTTTATGTCAATTCGTTATTCACAAGATTTTAAAGATTCACTGGTTAAACTTCACCAAGAAGGACGTTCACTTAAATCATTGGCAGAGGAATTTGGACCTTCAAAAGATTCTATTGCTATTTGGGTCAAGCAAGCTACCCCAGTCATGATTCAGGGTCGGTCAAAGACGTTAAAGGATGTCAAGCAATTAGAAAAGCGTCTCGCTATTTTGGAGGAAGAAAACGAAATTTTATCACGCATAGCCTGACAGGCATTGAGCGGCCATCTTACTAGCCAAAAAATAGTCCGTAATGTGGGATTGCCGCTAGTTAACCAATTTTTAGCACAAGGCTACGCGCTTGTGCGTATTTTAAGTGCACTTAAAATCAAACCTAGTACCTATTACAACTGGCGCCATTGGCAACCCAGTCGACAAGAAAAGCGTAGAGAATCCCTGAAACCTTATATTTTAGACGTTTGGAAAACCTTTAAATTTTATGGTTATCGTCGTATTGCTGCTTATAGTCAACAAACCGACGGTCCGAAAGTATCTGAGTATATGACACTCAAATTGATGCGTGAATTAGGGATTAAATCCCGCATGCAAAAACGTTATCGCAAACCCAAAACTGTTGTGACGGTTGATCAAAAACCCAATCTGATTAGACACTTGCATGATTTGAGCGGTGTTTGGCAAACAGATATCACTTATATTCAGTTGACTAATCACAGATGGGTCTATTTAGCGACCGTTTTGGATCCTGAGAAGAGAAAAGTATTGGGCTATAAAATTGGCGATACAATGACAGCCGAGCTAGCCACAAGTGCCTTACAGATGGCGTTAGATAAGCATCGAAAGCCATTAATTATTCATTCAGATATGGGGTCACAATACACGAGTGCTGAGTTTAATATTAAATGCCAAAATTATGGCTTGAAACATTCATATTCACTCAAAGGCCATCCGTACGATAATGGCCGTATGGAAGCGTTTCATTCAATATTGAAGCGTGAAGAGGTGTATCTGAAGGCATACCAAACATTAACTGAAGTCCAAGCAGCCATTGGTTGGTATATCAATTTTTATAATCGCAATCGTATCTCAAATGTTGCCTAAGTAACTGAATAAAAATAGTCCAATTTATTGACTTCTGAGCAATAGGTACTAGGTTTGATTTTAAGTGCACTTAAAATACGCACAAGCGCGTAGCCTTGTGCTAAAAATTGGTTAACGAGCGGCAATCCCACATTACGGACTATTTTTTGGCTAGTAAGATGGCCGCTCAATGCCTGTCAGGCTATGTGTGATAAAATTTCGTTTTCTTCCTCCAAAATAGCGAGGCGCTTCTCTAGTTGCTTGACGTCTTTTAAAGTCTTTGACTGACCCTTGATCATGATTGGGGTAGCTTGTTTAAGCCAAATAGCAATAGAATCTTTCGACGGACCAAATTCTTCTGCTAATGATTTAAGTGAACGGCCTTCTTGGTGAAGTTTAACCAATGAATCTTTGAAATCTTGTGAATAACGAATTGACATAAAAATACTCCTATACTTTCATTTTACGGACTGAATAAAAATAGTCCATTTTTTTAGTATAAGAGCAAAAAAAATGCGAAGTTGTTTTGGTAACAAGTTAATTTACATTAAATAAATTAATAATAGAAAAATGATGCAATATTTTTTGTATTGTGCAATAATACTGGTTGAGTTAAAAATAAACAGTATTGGAAGTTATAAAAATGTTAAAAGAAAATCAGTCAAAGTGGTCTTCGGCTGGTGCACTAATTGCAATAGGCATAGTATTTGGTGATATTGGAACTTCGCCATTATATACAATGAATTCTATCTTGAATAGTGCAAAAAGCGCCCATAATCTTGACACTTTTGTTATTGGTTCTGTTTCATTAGTATTTTGGACTTTAATGTTAATTACTACTATTAAGTACGTTATCATAGCTTTGCAAGCTGACAACCATGGTGAGGGTGGTATCTTTGCTCTATACAGCAGAGTTAAAAAACCTAATAAAAAATGGCTATTATTACCAGCTTTAATTGGTGGGGCAGCTTTGTTAGCCGACGGAACATTGACTCCAGCAGTTACAGTTACTACAGCTATAGAGGGCTTAAAGGGGCAAGGGATAGGCGAATTTATTTTTCCAAATAATCAAACCATAGTTTTGTTTGTAGTGACTGTGATTTTATTAATTGTTTTTACATTCCAAAAAGCTGGTACAAAAAAAATCGGAAAAATTTTTGGACCCGTCATGCTTACTTGGTTCTTGTTTATTGGTTTTTTTGGTCTAGTTAACATCTTTAGTGATCTATCAATCCTTAAAGCTCTGTCACCAACATATGCCATTGCTGTTCTATTTAGTCCTGAGAACAAGACTGGAATTTTTATTTTAGGAAGCGTTTTTTTAGCTACTACTGGTGCTGAAGCGCTATATTCTGACATGGGTCATGTTGGTAAGCATAACATTTATGTTAGTTGGATTTTTGTCTACACCATGCTAATCCTGAATTATATGGGACAGGGTGCCTGGATTATGTCTCATGCTAATCAAGAAAATCTGTTGATGCAATCGTCTAATCCATTTTTCGAGATTTTACCAAGTGGGTGGCGGATTTTTGGAGTGGTAATGGCCGCTTTAGCAGCAATCATTGCTTCTCAAGCTCTCATTTCTGGGGCATACACTTTAGTCAGTGAAGCCATTAATTTAAAGGTCATTCCTCGTTTGCGTACTTTTTACCCTAGTGAAGCAAGAGGGCAAATGTACATTGGTACTGTGAACTGGCTACTATGCATTATAGGTTTGATTATTGTATGGGCATTCCAAACTTCTCATAACATGGAAGCTGCTTATGGACTTTCAATCACAATAACAATGCTGATGACAACGTTGTTACTGTATCAATTTATTAAGCAAGAAATGAAAAATAAAATTTTGGCTTTCTTTTTTGTGGTCATCTTTGGAATGATTGAAACCGTATTTTTGATAGCAAGTCTTGGTAAATTTTTACATGGTGGTTATGCAACATTGATTATAATGGTTGCTATTTTAAGCGTTATGATGATTTGGTTTTATGGTAATAAACGTCGTGAGGCCATATCTCAACAAAATGATTATCTTTCTTTAAAAGATTACAGAAAACAACTTATTAATTTGTCGAAAGATAATGAAGAGCCAATCTTTGCTTCGAATTTAGTTTATATTGTAAATATTCATCAAAACTACATGCTAAAAAGAAACATCATATACTCTATTCTAGGCTCAAAACCTAAAAGAGCTGAAACATACTGGTTTGTTACTATACGCTCATCAAACGATCCGTATGAAAAAAGCTATTCAGTCGATATGTTGGGTACTAACAATATCGTACATGTTACGTTAAACATTGGATTTAAAGTTGAACCACAAGTCAACATGTACATGAAGCAAATTGCCAATAATCTTGTTAAACAAAATATTATAAAACCACAGTTTCCTAAATATACGCTTAATAAGCGAGGAACTGTTGGAGAATTTAAGTATATTATGGCGAATCAAAATTATGAAGATTTACTTAATCTACCAGACATTCATACTTGGGACCGCTTTATTATATCTGGTAGATTATGGCTGCAATCACATACTGTTAAACCAAGTAGTTTTTATGGGCTAGAAGTGAGTGATGTACTGGAAGAAACAGTGCCATTATTTATTAAAGATTCAAACAAAAGTAAAATTAAACTTATTCAAAATGAGGTTAAAAATGTCATCAAGCCTGAATAAAATTAAAATCAAATTTTATTAATTTGAGTTAG
Source organism: Leuconostoc mesenteroides subsp. mesenteroides ATCC 8293 (assembly GCF_000014445.1). Lineage (NCBI taxonomy): Bacteria > Bacillati > Bacillota > Bacilli > Lactobacillales > Lactobacillaceae > Leuconostoc > Leuconostoc mesenteroides. Next base: position 1,012,138 of record NC_008531.1, read on the forward strand.
TGGCTGGGCTGACAGGATTGCTGTTCAGTAAATTTAATAGAAAGGTTAAAAGGCTGATTAAATAATCAGTCTTTTTTAGTTGTTACAATGACACAAAAAATGATTTATTTTAGCTTTATGTTTGGGGTTTGGCTCGTCTATATTGGGTCTATGCTCCCTATATTTTTACTCTTTATGAGTTTGGGTCAATCACTACATGTCGCTATGATAGTTGCCAGTGTTTTGACTTTTTTATTTATTATCGTTCAACGAACCTTTAGAGGTTTACATTTAATCAATCAAGTACAAAAGAATATTTGAGAGAAAGGGTAGGCTACTAAATTAGTAGCCTTTTTTATTTAAAAATTATGCAAAATTCAAAAACGTATAAATTATACAAATCTGGTAAGCTCTGGGTTGTTGGGGCGGTTGCAGTAGCTGGTGTTGCTGTGAGTGCTAACACTACACAAGTCAGTGCCGATACGGTTTCAAATGCTGATGCACAAGCTGTTAAAACTACTGATGCCACGCAAAATGACAAGCAAGCTCAATTAACTGCTTCATCAACTGATACAGCTACGGACAAAGCGACAACTGATGATCCCACTAAATCTGCGACCGTTTCTTCAACTGCTGAAAAAAGCACAGTGCCAACAACTGCTGGTACAAGTGTCACGCAAGACCAAGCATCTGATGCAGTTGATAAGGCACAAGATACAGTAAAAGATGATGCTAAAACTGCATCTAATGCTGGTGTTGATGTCACAACTGGTAAAACAACTGATGTCACAATCAGTGATGACGACGCTTCATCAAAAACAGATGAGGTTTTATCTGATTTGAATAAGCAAGACCAAGCTGTTAAAGATGCCACGGCAAAACAACAAGCAAACGATCAGGCTTATCAAACGGCAACTACTGAAAAAACTGATGCCACTAAGCAAGGTCAAGCAGATTTGGACAATGCCACATCAGACCTTGATAAACAAGTTGATACTACTGAAAAAGCTGGTATTAAGGTAAACGTTGAAGTCGCACAATCTTCACCTGAATATAAGGACTTGTCTGGATTAGAGGGTCAAGATTTGTTAGACGCAATGGCCTTAAAGTATAAACTTATAAGCATAAGGTGTGAAACAGGAGTTGAAATACTTCTGTAACATTCCTTGTGCTTATTCTTTTTGTCAAATACAAATAATTAATAAGAAAGTATTAACATTGAAAATAAGCACAAAAAACACAACTAGATTTACTAGCTGTGTTTCAGTACATTGAAAACTAAATATACTCTTGATTGATAAAATAATGCCTTCGACAACGTTATTAATGAGAATCAAAATTTAAAGTTATTTTCAATAACCTAATTTTATATGATTATCAACGATCAATCAAGCGCAGGTACAGAGAGAAAAGTCTGGTACTGTGTTGAAGAAAATCATAAGACCGATGAGATGAGCACTTATAGTGGCATATAAGTTGCGCCTAAGGCTTATGTCGTGGAATATCATAGGTGAGTGAAAAACTAAAAAATAAAAAGTGAGTTAATTAATAAAAAGAATGATATGAAACGTGCTATTTATTTGAATGTCTCTATTATTACAAAACATATTGTTCTACAATATTCATAAAGTATATTATGGGGAAAATAGATGACAATACGTGACATATTAGAGAAAATTCTAAATAACTATTTACAAGAAAAAGACAAGTCTTTCAAAAATAACGAATTTGCTAGACTTTTGAGAAGTGGATTAAAAGAGGCAGTAAGTGATGATTTTCTAGCTGGAAATATCAGAACAAAGGGATCAGCAGGGAAAGGGAATTGGGCTACAGTTCCATGGATTGGTTTATTTGATGCAGCTATATCTACTTCTGCAACAAAAGGATTTGATATTGTTTACTTGTTTTCACCAGATATGAGTAGTGTTTATTTATCACTGAATCAAGGGTGGACCTTCTTTAATGATACGTACGGTAGAAATGAAAAAAACAACATTAGCAAAGTTTCAAGATATTGGCAAAGTACACTAGCTAATAGAACAGATCGTATGACAACTGAACCTATTGATCTAACTAGTTCTTTACAAAATAAAAATAACTTAGTATCAGGTTATGAATTAGGAAATATTTTTAGTATCAAATATGATAGTGATAATTTACCCGATAACGATCAACTATTAATTGACTTAAAAGATATGTTGTTTTGTTTAAATGAAATTAAAGCTGATTTAATTAATGAAAAAAATCTTCAGCAAAATATTGACTATATACTATCATTAGATTTGAACTTGAATCCATTGTTGAATAACAATAACATTAAAAAAATAGCTAAAAAAATACCAAAAATCGAGCTGACAGAAACTGACTCAAAAGTAAAAGAACCAGATAAAAAAGGCCGTACAATTGATTACGATGCACTCCAGAAACAGAACTCAATGATTGGATTTTTGGGCGAGGAAATTGTTTTGAAGTACGAAAAGAATATATTAAGTAATGTTCCTGATTTATCCCAAAGAATTGAACACGTTTCCCAAACTAAAGGAGACGGCTTAGGGTATGATATTCTTTCTTTTGATAGCCAAGGAAATGAAATTTTTATTGAAGTAAAGACCACTACTCAAGGCAAAAACACACCATTTTATATGACTAGCAACGAAGTGAATTTTGCAAACAAGCATCCTGATAATTATTTCCTATATAGAGTATATAATTTCGGTAATTTAGTAGAAATGAATAATATTGAATTCTTTAAAATAGCTGGCAGCCAAATGAAGAATATTGATTTGCAACCAGTAAGCTTTATGGCAAGTGCCAATTATATTGGTAGTTAATTTACGCAATATTGATATAACAAAATACATTTAATGTTAGATGAGGAAAAAATGTTCAATCCTGATGTTCCAATTAAATCATCCAATGATGATCTACTCGACAGAAAACAATTTGCTAAGCAGCTAGCTCGATCAATTTTAGATTATAAGCAGAGTGATAGTTTTAACATTGGCCTGTACGGCAAATGGGGATCTGGTAAAACTTCTGTGTTAAACATGACAGTGGAATACTTATTAGATTTAAGTAAAAATGATGTAAACAAACCGGAAATTATTAGGTTCAATCCTTGGATGTTTACGGACGAAAGCCAATTAATTAATCAATTTTTCAAGCAACTTTCAAGCAATTTTATAGGAAAAAAAGATAAAAAGAAATTAGGAGATCAATTACAAATATTAGGTGATGTTTTGGGATTAACAACGTTTGTCCCAGGAGTAGGGATTCTAGGTACAGCTGCCTCTAAATTACTAAATATTTTCGGAAAAACATTATCAAATAGTGCGCTAAATAAAAATATACAGAAAATTAAAGATGATTTAGTTTCTGAAATTAAAAAAAACAATATAAAATTTATTATTTTAATTGATGATATTGATCGGTTGTCAACTATCGATATCCAAAGTGTTTTTAAATTAGTCCAGTCTATTGCCGATTTTCCTAATACCATTTACTTATTAGCTTTTGATTATGATATTGTAACTCGTGCTCTTGAAGAAGTTCAAAAAGATAATGGAGAAAGTTATTTAGAAAAAATAATACAAACACCTTTTAATCTACCTGTAATTAGTGAAGTAAAAATAACGCAAATTTTTATTAGTGAATTGAATAAGATATTTAAAAACATACCAGAAGATAAGTTTGATACTAATGCTTGGGCAGAACTTCTACATGGGAGCATAAGTTATTATCTTCAATCATTAAGAGATTTAGCGAGATTAAATAACACTATCGGATCTGGTGCAAACAGTGTGAGAGATGACCATCTAACCAGCTATTGATCAGTGACTAATCGATCAGGCCGACCATTGGTCGTCAAGAGACGCTTCAAAAAGTGATAGGATGCGGTATAATCGCGGTGTTTTCGTAGCTCAAAATCCATGGTCAAACCGTTACTGTCAATAGCGCGATACAAATAGGCCCAACGGCCTTTAACTCGAATATAGGTCTCATCGATTCGCCAACTTTTAGCGTGAGCTGTTTGATGCCGACGCCATAGAGCCTTAAAGATGGGGCCATAGTGATGAACCCAACGCATGACCGTGGTGTGATGAACAGTGATACCCCGATCCCGAAGCAATTCAACGATGTCACGATAGCTGAGACTGAATCTGAAATAGTAGCCAACGGCTACTAAGATGATGTCCTTTTGAAAGTGGCGTCCCTTAAAGTGATTCATGCGCGCAATCCCTCGTTTCTTGGCACCCAGTATACTAAAATCAAGTCAGCGAGGAAAATTTGCACCAGAACCGAAATAAGCTATATGTAGAATTTGTTGCGATATCGTAACAGTAGTTATGAAGAAATTAATTCAACTAAATAAGCCGACCGTCAAGTATACGATCGGCTTATTTATGTCCAAAATGACTGAGAGGAAATGAGTTCGATTTTATAGCTTCGTCATCACCGCCGTTAGCGTAGTCGTTGCGGTGGTCATCGCGGGATCGTCCACGGGGTGGTAGGTGATGGTGAGGTTGGGAAATTCTTCGATAATGGGAATCAGCGTTTGCCATTGGGGTAGGTCTGGTTGGTCGGCTTCGGGAACGTCCCAGTTGTTTTGCTGCCAGCTTAAATAACGTTGTTCGCTAATAACCGCCGCCACTTGTTCAGTTGTGGTGTGAATATGAACGGGTAAATCATGACGTTTCAACGTGGCGAGTGCGGTGGTCAGAGCACTCAAGGCCAGTGAAGTTTCGGTATGTCCGTAGCCACCGTCGTTTAGCGCTTTTTGATGGTCAGCATATCTCAGAATGACGACCCAGGCAGCGGGGGTTGTTGCGGTGATGTTGGTCGATTGGTGGTTGGTACTTGCAAGGTAAAGATGAATCGTAGCCATTGTTGGGGCCTCCTTAGTGGTAATGATAATCCATTGAGTGGTTCATCTAATAGCTTTGTAAAAACTAGCCAGCTTCATTTTAAATTAATGAATAATTTTAATGTGAAACTACAATAGTTACAAAATTTAGTGAATTGCCGGTGCGTATTACTATGATTTTTGGCGGATTATGCTACGATTAAATACATGGATAATTAAGAAGTTATTAAGCAATAAAGGTGAGCACTGGAGGTTAGCATGCAGACATTAATACAGACGTTTATAGATCGACGCGGGGATTTGCTGACTGCGCTATGGCAACACTTGGGGATTTCATTAGCATCATTAGTCATCGCAATGGTAATTGCGATTCCGTTGGCTATTTGGGTCGTTCGACGACCACGGTGTGCCGAGGGATTATTACAGCTCACGAGTGTCTTACAGACGATTCCGTCTTTGGCACTGTTAGGGTTATTGATTCCGTTAGTTGGGATTGGAACGGTGCCAGCAGTAATTGCGCTGGTGATCTATGCTTTACTGCCAATTTTTCAAAATACTTATTTGGGTATCTCAGAAATTGACGCCTCAATTGAAGAGACCGCCGATGCCTTTGGGATGTCACGAATGCGTAAGTTGTTTAAAGTTGAACTACCCATTGCCCTACCACAGATCATTTCTGGGATTCGGACCGCGCTCGTCTTAATTATTGGGACGGCTACTTTGGCCGCTTTGATTGGTGCTGGGGGTCTCGGGACCTTTATCATGCTCGGTATTGACCGTAATGATACCTCGTTATTATTGATTGGGGCTATCTCATCAGCATTGTTAGCAATTCTGCTGAGTGCGCTCGTTCGGTGGTTTCAAACGGCTAAACCACGCCACGCCTTAATTGTCTTTGTCGGTATTTTAGCTTTACTAGGTGGTGGCGGGGCTTATAGTGTTTATGCCAATCGAGTTGAAACAATTACGATTGCAGGTAAACTCGGTTCTGAACCAGAAATCTTGATTAATATGTATAAGCAGCTGATTGAAGCTGAAGATGAGCATGTTCATGTGACGCTCAAGCCTAACTTTGGCAAGACCACGTTCTTATTCAGCGCGTTAAAGAATAATCAGGTTGATATTTATCCTGAATTTACTGGCTCGGTGCTGGAGACCTTAGGTAAGGGGAATAACCCAGCTGGTCAAACAGCTAACCAGACCTATCAGCTCGCCAAACAGCGCCTCGCTAAACAGGAACAAATGACTTACTTGAAGCCGATGCAGTATAACAATACGTACGCATTGGCAGTGACTAAGAAATTTCAACAAGAACATCATTTGAAGACAATCAGCGACTTAACGCAAGTTGAATCGATTCTGAAACCCGGAATGACCCTAGAGTTTATTGATCGTAATGATGGCTTAAAAGGAATCAAGAAGACTTATGGGTTAGACGTGACTGCAAAGTCGATGGAGCCGGCGCTACGCTATGAAGCTATCAGTAAGGGGAAAATCAACTTGGTAGATGCCTATGCGACGGATAGTGAATTACGGCAGTATCACTTGGCCTTATTGAAGGATAACAAGCACTTCTTCCCAACGTATCAAGGGGCACCGTTGATGAAGACGAGCTTTGCCAACAAACATCCTAAGGTCGTTAAAGCGTTGAATAAGTTAGCAGGAAAGATTTCAGAAACTGATATGCAAGAAATGAACTATGAAGTCAATGTTAAGAAGCAGTCCGCTTCGACGGTTGCACATCGCTATCTTGTGAAGCACGGTTTATTGAAGGAGGGACGTTAAATGACAACGGCAATTGAATTTCAACACGTCCAGAAAGACTTTAATGGGCAGACCGTGATTCCCGACCTTAATTTAACGATTGACCAGGGTGAGCTATTTATTTTGGTAGGGACTTCTGGGAGTGGCAAAACGACGTCACTTAAAATGATCAACTGCTTAGAGCCATTGACGGCTGGTAAAATCCTAGTTAATGGTACTGATACAACCACGATACCAGTCCGAAGTCTACGGTGGCAAATGGGGTATGTCTTACAGCAAATTGCCTTGTTCCCAACGATGACGGTGGCGCAAAATATCGCCGTGATTCCAGAAATGAAAGGGACAGCTAAGAAGGAAATTAATCAAACGATTGATGAGCTATTGGCGGAAGTTGGCCTCGATCCAAAGGAATACCGTGACCGGATGCCGTCAGAATTATCCGGTGGTGAGCAGCAACGCATCGGTATCTTACGGGCGATTGCGGCGCAACCAGATATTGTTTTGATGGATGAACCATTTAGTGCGTTAGACCCCATCTCGCGGCAACAATTGCAAGACTTGGTCTTACGGCTACACGCCCGCTATCACAACACGATCGTCTTCGTGACGCATGATATGAATGAGGCGTTGAAGTTGGGTGACCGGATCGGTGTCATGCAACACGGTCAGTTAATACAAGTCGATACGCCGGCTGCTCTGGCTCAGCATCCAGTGAACGACTTTGTGCGGAACTTCTTTGGCGCGAGCCGAGCTAAAAATGTCTATGATGTCTACGTTGGGCGTGTAGGGCTTATTCAGGGTTATCTCACAGAAAAACCCAGTGTTGCGAGTGGTCGGATTCAATCGTTAGACGTTCAAGCCACGTTACGCACCGCCTTTACGGCATTGACAGATCACGATTATGTGGCGGTCACGGAAGAAAATCGGGTTGTTGGCTATTTGGATAGCCAACGAATCGTGGCTTACTTGAGTCAACATGAAGAAGTATCTTAATCGTCAATTAAGGATGAATCAGTTACACTAGGTTGTGATAATTGATGGTCGCTAATGAATTTAAGGAGGAATTTCGAATGGCGGAACAGTACGATGTTGTTGTGATTGGTGGTGGACCAGCCGGCAATGCCATGGCTAGCGGATTAAAGGCTCAGGGCAAGACAGTGTTGATCGTTGAAGCGGATCTGTGGGGCGGCACTTGTCCTAACCGCGGTTGTGACCCTAAGAAAATCCTATTAAGCGCCGTCGAAGCGCGACAAGCAGCGCAACATTTACAAGGGCAGGGCCTGATTGGTGCGCCCAAAATTGATTGGCCAGCACTGATGGCGCTTAAACGAGGCTATACGGATGGCATCAACGATGGGACGTTGAACGGACTAAAGGGGCAAGATATTGCGACGTTACATGGTCAAGCGCACTTTCAATCCGACAATCAGTTAGCGGTCGGGGATCGAGTAGTCAGTGCGACTGATTACGTGATTGCCACTGGTCAGCGTCCGGCGATTCTACCGATTACCGGGCACGAATACTTTAAGACGAGCACTGACTTCTTAGATTTGGACCAGATGCCTAAACGCGTGACATTCGTAGGTGGTGGCTACGTAGGCTTTGAATTGGCGACGATTGCGAATGCCGCTGGCGCTGATGTGCACGTGATTCATCATAATGACCGCCCGTTAAAAGCTTTTGATGCAGATTTGGTTAAGGATTTGATGGCCGCAATGACGGCTGATGGAATCACGTTTGACTTGAATACGGATGTCCAAGCAATTACTAAAACGGCGACCGGTCTACAATTGACAGCTGATAATTTCGAGCTGACAACGGATCTGGTCATCAGCTCAGCGGGACGGATTCCGAACGCGGACCAGTTAGGTCTAGCCAACGTGGGCGTTACCTTTGATCGGCATGGGATTCAAGTCAACGATCATTTGCAGACGGCCAACCCGCACATTTATGCCATTGGGGATGTCAGCGATACACCGGTACCGAAGTTAACGCCAGTTGCAGGTTTTGAAGCGCGTTATCTGGTCGGTGAGTTGACGCATCCCGGCGCAGCCATAAAGTATCCCGTTGTGCCAACGCAGGTTTTTGCAGCGCCCAAGTTAGCGCAAGTCGGGATCAGCGCGGCCGCGGCGACTGAGCATCCAGATGAGTATCGTGTCAATACACTTGATATGACGAAGTGGTTCACTTATTACCGCTTTGGCGCACAACAAGCCCAAGCTAAAGTAGTGGTTGCTAAAGCGAGTGGGCAGGTTGTGGGTGCTACCCTTCTAAGTGATGTTGCCGACGAGATGATTAACTACTTCACGTTGTTAATTGAAAAACACGTGACTTTACCAGATTTACAACGGTTGGTATTGGCTTACCCAACGCCGGCTAGTGACTTACAATATTTGTATTAATGTGTGGTTGAATTAAATCAACGTCCTCGCAAAGTGTTAAACTATGAAACCCCATATGAAGTATTTTTTGACAAACCGTTGCACTTAGTTTGACAATTCGCCGGAAGTAAAAAGCCTTTGACAAATTAGCAATGCCAGATGATCTGGACGACAGTGTTAGAGAGCAAGCTATTGAAAAATTAAAAAATTCAAATAGTGAAATTTCAGCAACGGAGGAGTTGAATGATAACTATCACATTGGCCCATATTATTTGATGGTAAATGTCTTTGGGAAAAATACATCAATAAGTTGATAAGGGAAATTTTCTATCATCTAAAAAATAAGTCAGGTATCGATGCGCAGCAATTATTTTCAAAAAGCAACAATTTTTCCAAAATTGGACGAATTTATCCTGATTTTATTAGTAAAAATAGTAACAAAAGAATAATAGCAGACGCTAAATATAAACCCATTAAGAACATTGCAAATAAAGACTATTTACAAGTTTTGGCATATATGTTTCGATTTAATGCCAAAATGGGGTTTTACATTTATCCAGCAAACAACAACGAATCAGAATCAGATCCTGAATCCAAAATGTATTTGAACGAAGGAACCACTTTTGAAAATAATGTGAAGCATCAAGAAGATATTATTATCACAAAATTGGGTTTGATAATACCGGACAATAAGGGTTTAACATATTATGAGTTTTCTCAAGAAATGAAATTGAACGAAACCCAACTTGTAAAATCGATAATTAATGATCAAGATGTTGGCTACTAATTACTTTTATTCTGATCTAAAGTAAAGTATAGATATCCTACTACGCACTTGGTAAAATATCAGTATTTCACTAACTACAGATCGCATACTTTTTGGTACGTGAACATTAGATTATTTGTTACTTTGGGGGTTGACCGGAGTCTGTAGAATAATAAGCATAAGGTTTGATATGGGAGCTGAAATGCTTCTGTAACATACCTTGTGCTTATATTTTTGTCAAAAAGGCTTATTTTATTAAGAAAACCTAAAAAATGCAAAAAAGCACAAAAAAAGACCAGCCAGTGGCTAGTCGATTATGTACTTTGAAAACTAGATATAAAAATTGATTACTATAAAAATAATGTCCCCACGACCTTATTAAAAAAATCAAATTTGCTTAACTAATCTTCAATAAGATAATTGTAAAGTATTTTGTGAATTATAGCAATCATGGTTGGCTATGTATTAGCTAACTCGGAGCCTCTAAAAGAGTGAAGAGAGAACAGTCTAGTATGGTTACGACAATCAACGTAATTTGTTACTCCGTTAGAAAAAATCACAGTACCGATGCGATGTGTAATATTTATTAGCGGATTTATTACACCAAAGGCTCTGTGTCAATGTAAAACAAGACCTGTGAAAATTAATAAATTTATTCAGAGAATTAATTATTATATTTTGTTTAACATTGTGCTTGATTAAATAGCAGTAAATAGTGTCCCCAAATATGTTGAAGTATCATAATAATTAATTCATTAATACTTTTCAATTCATATCTACAAGAGTATAATCTTTGTAAAATAATGGTGGTCCTATAAGTATGCAACGTGAAGAACAATTAATTATTATTGGAAATGGCTTTGATTTAAATAACGGTCTAAACAGTTCATTTAAAGATTTTTTTGAATGGGTAAATACTGGTTTAGATGAAACATCGCAACGTGTTTGGAATTCTAATTTTTGGAATGAAGTATTTCAAGTAGTTAAGCTATCTGATCCAACTTGGTTCGATGTAGAAAAGCAAATTGGTGGAGTTATCAAATATTTGCAGCAAGAATTTGCAAGAGAAGAATATTTAAAACCTACTTTTAAAGATGACTTTGGCCATGTCAAATCAGGACTTTTTCGTCACATAATAGAAAAATCGGAGAAAATTTATTTTTCAGCTGAATATGATACAAATCTAACACTTAATCAAAGTATTCTTCACTTGATTGCTACAAATGCTAACTTTATAGGTGATGTTAGAAGGCTGCCTACATCGGTTGATGAAATTATGAAATCTCTGTTTTCTCAACTAACTTATCTTGAAAAATTACTTAATATGTATTTATTACAAGAAATTGATAAAAATCCAGAGTACTCAAAAATAACTCAGCAAAAGATTTTTACTCTATCCAAATTAGCAATTGATAAATCTGATTATAGGGTTAAAGTTTTATCTTTTAACTATACTCCTATTAAATTTGATCCTGATACACATACTTTACCAATTATTGTAAAAAATGTTCATGGTGAATTAACACCTGCTGTTAGGGGCGACTCTAATATTATATTGGGTATTGATCAATCTTTGTTGTTTAGTGATGGAAATGTACAGTTTTCAATCGTTGAGTTCACTAAAACGTATAGAACTTTATTCCTTCAAAAACATGTTACTGTTACTGAAAGTTCGTTCATAAACAAGCACATTAAAGTTGTCAAGTTTTACGGCCACTCGCTTGGTTCTGCTGATTATTCTTACTTTCAGTCAATTTTTGATGAATTGGATATTTATAATCGAGAAGTCTACTTGTTTTTTTATTATTCTAATTATGATGAAGTTGACAGAGGACCCGAACAATATGAAAGAGTTTATCAACTTATGTCTGACTATGGTATGTCTATGCAGAATGTTTCTCAAGGTAAAAATCTTCTGCATAAAATGCAGTTAGAAAACAGAATTTCAATAACGCCATTAACGTAGATAAGTGAAATAAATTAATTACCGGAAAAATTCAAATTGCAAGGAATATTAAGTGAAAACGACGACGTTTTTGCTTTTTTATTTGGAATTAAGAAAAAATAGGATTTCACATCATGGTTAATAAGTTTGGTAAGTTTATCACTACAAGTAAAAGTACCGGAAAGCTCACATTTGCTGAGTGTAATTTAGTTGGTGCTAATGCAGTTATTGCCAAAAAAGAATGTACTTTGTGTGAATTTTTTGATTTAAATACTGAAACATAACCAGATTAGCAAAGTCAAAATGACCCTTATGTGTTCGGAATACGGAAGCGATGTGCACATACTTTAGATTATACGTTGCACAAAAATTAAAGCACGTCTGTGTCAATTGGATGCGCTAAGCCTAAAATTAAAATTCAGTGATATACTTTATATTGTTAATGGTTTTTATTTAATTCAAGTGATTCAAGAATAATATAAAAATCAAACATATAATATAATCGTGAATACTTTCAATCAACTTAATTATCTAGTAGGGTGACTAATATGAAGTTATTAAAACACAATGTTTTTTTGTTAATAAATCTTTTCAGACAATACTGGAAAGATACTGTAGTTATCTTTCTAGGCTTATTATTTTCAGCATCTGCAATCATATCTTTTTGTTTAATACTAGGTGTTAATATTCCAATAGTTCATACACCTCAAATTTCTTCATTGAAAGATAAAATAACTGTCTCTTTGTCATTTACAACAGCATTATTTGCAATTACTTCTTTTGCGATTAACTCTAACAATACCTTCAAAAAAAATAAACTTGATGCAGACTTCATGCGTTCTAAATACTTCAATTTAAAATTTGAAAAGTTTGTTAATGATAATGAATTTAAGAAACAGTATGATTATCTAGTCTACGTTGTTCAAGATATGACAAGTATGTATGATGAAAAGCATGAAACGAAAGTCCCCATTTTAGGAATGCATGAACGAATTGAGAGTAAAGACGAAGAATACTTTTCTTTTCTGAATGAAAGAATATCATTCACAGATATTGAAAAATACGAAAAGACTCATGCTGGAAAACTTTTACATATTAAAAACAATATTAGTAAAGTTTTTAATCAAGTTCATCAAGATAGTTTGTTATTTGAAGCGCTGATCAAAAGTTATAATCTGAAAATGGATACCAAATCTCAAGAATTACTTTATACAAGTAAATACAAAAGTGAAATATTTATGGATTCTTATGCGAAAGATGATGATTATGCAACAATTAATTATCAAATTATTCTTGAGATGTGGCAAGTGTTGCTGATTATCCAAAAATTTGGAGAATTGGCCTATGAAATAGTTCAATCAACGGCCATGTTAATTCAATATTCTAGAAATTTTTCAATTGACTCAATTGAATTAGATGATGTAAATTACATTTTCAAACAAATTGAAAGAAATAAGGAAATAATGAACTTTATGCTGAGATCAGATAATCAAAAGCTGTCAAAATTAAATTAGTATGATAATATTTAATTTATTAGTGCCAATATTTTAGAGTATTTATGCTCTGTTTTATAACAAGACAAAATGATTAATTGAGAAATGAGAAACCGTCATGGGTGAGAGTCAATTCAATAAAAATTTTTTTGAAGATGAAATTGATACCAATCAATCAGCAAAAAATTTCACTAAACTATTAGAAGGAAACCAAACGATCTTCCTTAATGGAGAATGGGGCACGGGAAAGTCAACATTTCTAAAAAATGTAGAAAAGCATTCTATTAAATTTCAAAAAAAAGCGTTCGTTTATATGGATTTATGGAGAACTGATAACAGCCAGTCTTTAATAACATTTGCATTTAGAAAACTTATTCCGTCTTACTACTGGCTTACTCGCTTATTCATTGTTTTCAGTATTGTTATATCAATTTTGATGACCGGTGTTATAAAAATACCTTTTAATTTTATGGTATTTAATGATTTGTGGAACTTTATATTTAATCTTTTTTCTTATTTTAACATTGTTCCAATTCTTAATTTCATATCTATAGCGGTAACATATTTGTTTCTTCCTATAAATTTTTTAGGCATTCTTCTAGTTCTTTTCGTGTCAGTAAGTCAGTTATTAAAAATTAATTACTTTGGTTTTGATGCATTATTTTTCGGGAAAAAAGTGCCAAAAAATAAGGTGTTAGTGATAGATGATTTTGACCGGCTCCCTGAGCCAAAACAGAAAGACGCATATAAACTTTTAAGCCTACTGAATGGCAAATTGCCTATAATTTTTGTAGGAAGTTACGATAGAATAACAAAAGATCCGGAAAATGAAATTTTTTTAAGCAAAATTATCGATAGACGTGTTGAGTTACCAATTGTCACATGGCCAAGTGAAATATGGGCTACTGTTTTCCATTTTGTTAATACAAAATTTGGTATTATTCTTTCAGAGGAATTTAAAGAAATATTCATTAAGGAGCAAAAGAACCTCAGAGACCGTGCACATTTTCTTGATTATATGCACCAAGAACTATTTGTTCGAAATAAATTGAATCATGTTCAAATTGAGGAGCAATTAGCTATCATTTATTCGTACTTGTTTCATTCTCGAGTTTATAATAGATTGTTGATAAACAAAGACCATATTTCAGTAATAATGACGGAATTGCAAGGATCAAAGGACCCTTTTGAAGTAATGTTGTCTTCGCTTCTAACTAAAAATAATAACCAATATCCTGTTGGGTTTATAAGAAATCCAAGTATTTATTATTTGTTTGAAATCCCCACAAACTTAACTACATCAGAAATCGAATTGCAACTTGAGGATCCTAATAAATTAAATCAACTGTTGATGTCAAAGTCCAATTCTGATTTTTATAATTATATTATTTCCTATTTTCACAACTTGAATAAGATTAGTCAAAGCAAACTTTTCGACACCGCTTTAAATTTGTTTAATAATCAGAATAATAGTGACGTAATAAAATACCTTGTGTCTGAGAAAAATCAAGAAATTCTTCCATATAACAAACCAATTAGTGTTGGTAATGGCAGTTTTGCATATTCTGTTCCAGATGAATTGGTCAATAAGTCTGACACAGAAATATGGTTAATTCGTTACGAAAACGGGAGAAAAATACTGGAAAGTGCCAACTTCGATATTTCTCAACAATTAAAATTTTTTGTTACATTTAGCTTGTCTGGCTTTAAGCGCCTTAGTATTTACTATAAAGATGTTTCCTCCATAGTTCAATCTTCTATAGTGAATGACTATGTCTCACCAGAATTCATTTTGTTGGAATATATCTCGCAGCTTGACCAATGGTATTTGTTTTCACAATGGGAAGACGCAATTTGGCAGTATATTGATAAATTACCTGATAATTCATTATTAAAGTTTTTAGAGATGCAAGATGTTATTAAAAATACCGGGAATTTAAGTTCAAAAAATTATGAATTAATGAAATCATCACTCGATTTTGATACTGACTTATGGAGGGACAATACTCTAGTAATCGAAAAGATTAAGAATAAATTAGAAAGGTTAGCAAATGAAGATTATAACTTTACAGAAATCAATAACAGATAAAAAACAATAGAAAATCATTACAAGCAAAGATAGAAAGTTATTTCTAACTTTGCTTTTTATTTATAAAATAGGAGAATTTACATTATGGTTAATAAGTTTGGTAGTTTATCACTACAAGGAAAAAGTATCGGAAAGCTCACATTTGCTGGGCGCAATTTAGTTGGTGCAAATGCTGATGTGGCAGTGGCAATGTTGAATGTGAATAATACATTGAATACTGAAAATGTCACACCACAGGCTGGTTTTGATTTTAGTATGGCTTTTGGCACACCACTAAAACTGATCGATGCAAAAATTATTGCTGGTACTGCTCGCAGTAACCAAAGAAATGGCGCTCGTGTTGCCACTAAGACAGGTACTTTGTTACCTATGTCTGATGCTAAAACAGACACTTTGCCAGAAGAAGAATACGATGCCGTATTCGTATCAGGTAAAGACAAGACACCACATGGACGTGTGCGAAGTGCTGATGCGTTTGATAGTCATGATTTAGTTTTGTTTAGGGTTACACCTAATTATAAAACCGACAATCGTGGCGAAGTTGCTCGTGATGATTATGATGAGCCAATTATTTCAAATTATCAGTTCAACTTTATTCAACAAAGCAAATCAGGCGATGTTGGCAATGATGATAACATTGTCCGTATTTTGGTTGACCCAGCAGAAAGTGAACGCTTGCAAGCTGGTTTGAAGCCGGGGGACAAGTTAGTGCCACAAGGTTTGAAGTTTGCATTTGCTGGTAATGATGCCACTGATTGGACGGTGTATGCTGACACGTTAGTTGCACTTGATGAAAAGGCAACCGAAAAGCCAGCATCAAATCAAAACAAGGCAACTACTACTCAAGCCGACAAAGCAAAAGGTTAATAGCTTAATAATATAGTAGAAAGGTTAAAGGCTGATTAAACAATCGGTCTTTTTTAGTTGTTACAATGGCACAGAAAATGATTTATTTTAGCTTTATGTTTGGGGTTTGGCTCGTCCATGTTGGGTCTGTGTTCCCTATATTTTTACTCTTTATGAGTTTGGGTCAATCACTACATGTCGCTATGATAGTTGCCAGTGTTTTGACTTTTTTATTTATTATCGTTCAAAGAACCTTTAGAGGTTTACATTTAATCAATCAATTACAAAAGAATATTTGAGAGAAAGGGTAGGTTACTAGATTAGTAGCCTTTTTTATTTAAACATTATGCAAAATTCAAAAAAGTATAAATTATACAAATCTGGTAAGCTCTGGGCGGTTGGGGCGGTTGCAGTAGCTGGTGTTGCTGTGAGTGCTAACACTACACAAGTTAGTGCTGATACTGTACCAACCACAACTGATGCTAGTACAGCACAATCAGTACAAGCAACAACTAAGGCGTTGCCACAAGTTAAGGCAGTTGTACTAAGTGCATCAGCTGATGTTGTGAGTGATGCCAGTTCAACCGTAGATGACGGTACGACCGTTGACAATGGTGGCACATCAAACAATGACGGTACCACAGTAGATAATGGTGGCAGTTCTTCATCATCTGATAATGGCGGTTCCGGTTCATTAAGTGACAACAACGGTGGCGGTTCTTCGTCTGACAATGGCGGTTCTGGTTCATCAAGTGACAACAACGGTAGTGGTTATTCGTCTGACAATGGCGGTTCTGGTTCATCAAGTGACAATAACGGTAGCGGTTCTTCATCAACAGATGACGGGACAACCGTAGATAATGGTGGTAGTTCTTCATCATCTGGTAATGGCGGTTCAAACTCATCAAGTGATAACGGTAGTAGTTCTTCATCTGATAATGGTGGTTCAGGTTCTTCATCAAACAACAATGGTTCATCACCAAATGGTGGCGGTACGGATAGTTCAAAGACTGGTGGCAATGGGTCATCAAGCGATAATAACACTGTTCCACTAACACCAACAACGCCTGATACAAACAATCAAGGCGATGTCAACCATGATAAGCCAGTTGAAGTAACACCTGATAATTCAGGAAACGTTGTTGATTTACCAACACAAGTCGCAAGTGTACCTAGTGTTGCTCGTGCAGTTGAAGCCTATAATCAAGAACTAATAGCTAACGACAAAGATGCGACAAAAGCACCAGTTGTTGAAGCAAAGCAAAAACTTGATGATGCCGTAGCTAAAGCATTGCCATCAACACATGCCACAGAAAAGTCATCTATGGGTGGCAGTGGTATCTTAGCATTGGCAACGTCTGGTTTAGTTGCTTTAGGTGGTTTGATTTACAAGCGTAAGCATCTGTAATAATGTGATGTAAAAATAGCGAAAGGGGGTGTGAAATGCGTGGTCTCCCGAAACTCAAAGTGAATTTTGAGTATGAAAAGAAACAAAAAGATAAAGCGGTAAAAATTCCAAAAGCACATGTTTATAATTTGAGTAAAGTACGTAAAATTGTTGTTGGTCTGTTGATTATCTTAGTGCTTTATTTTGCCTATGTTTTAGTCTTAGCCAATAGTGTTGCGATTAAAAACCGTGAATTAAGGCATAACATTACTTATCTTACAACTAGACTGGATAAAGCCAGTGCTGGGACAACCAGTTATAACCCAATTGTGGGACAATACTTGGCAAACTTTGTGACAAGCTTATTATACGTTTGATAAGACAAAAAGTGATGCTTGGTTAGATAAGGTTACGCCTTATTTTGCTAAGAATGTCACGTTATCATCATCGACTAATACCGAAGATATGAAGCTGTTACAAGCTAAATTGAACGGTATTTTTACTGTGGATAGTATCAAAACGGCACAATATAATCTCACAATTGATAATGAAGGTAAGCAGAACGCTATGATCGTTAATGTACCTTATACACAAGATAATGATAAATTGACTGTGATTGGTTTACCTTATGTGGCTAATGAGATTGATAGTGTTGGTCAAGTGGGTAAAGCTAGATTTGATAAGACTGGTAAAACAATCAATGACGAAGCGATCACGGCAAAGGTTCAAAAGTTTACCAAGCAATTCGTACAAAAATATGTTTCTAGTTCAACTAAGGATATGTCATTATTCATGAATAACCCTGTGGGCTTAGATAATGCAGTAGATTTGGTTAACCTTGATGAGAGTGATATTAAAGTCACTGGTTCAGCAGATAAGCCAATTGTCACTACTAAAATCACAGTTAAAGTACATGGTTCAGATATTACGCAAGTGCAGACAATTTACTTAGAACTTAAAAAACAAAATTCTACGTATTTTGTCACAAAGTTTTTACAGGCTTAGAAAGGAGGTATCAGATTGGACTTTTATAATTCAATTAAATCTTTATTGTTAGTTGGTACGGTTGTTATTGCTGGTGGACGTGCGTTAATGCATTATGGCAAAAATGAATCTAAAGATATGTGGGTGTCAATTTTTATTGGTGCATTAGTTTATTTCTTCGTCAATGGACCGCAAGATAGTTTACAGGCGTTTAGTGGTATTTTGAATGCTTTGTTAAATTGGGTCAAGGGTATTGGTGGTTAAGATGTTTAATTATCGACGAGTTTATATCAATTCAGCTAAGTTTAGTAAAATTGGTAAGGGTATGCGTTTGCCAATAATGGTTGATACCAGATTTCTGTATCTGTTTTCAATCACGTTAATCATCACGGCTTTCATTAGCTATGTCTTAGGTTGGTTTCACATGCAGTATCTTAGTTTAGGGTTTGGGTTAATCATAGTCAGTGAAGTAGCTGTTTACTATTTAGACCGTCAACTTAAAAGAGATAATCTACCATTTGAAACAACGATCAGATATTTAGTGACTTATGTTTGGCAGTTTTGGTTTCGGAAAAATCAATTGTATCAGGGAAAGCGTGTTAATAGTAATTCAAAGCAGTACATGATACTGTAAGTAAAAAATTTTAAAGAGCATGGTCAAACATGCTTTTATTAAGGCATCGTCAACCAAACGATAGGGCAAGTTGGGGCAGTACCAGCAGATGCGTAAGAAATTCAAAAAGACAATGAGAAAGGTGGTGTGTTAAAATGGACTTAACAAAACGAGATGTGAGAGAAATTGCAATGTCAAAAAAGCCAAATAAAGAAAAATTACTTGACAAAGTAAACGATGAAAAACCTGTTAAGTCCAAAATACTAACATTACCAATTCTTATTATCGGTTTTTTAGTTGTTGTTTTTGGAGCATACATGCTTTATGCAATGACACATATGCACGTTACAAGCAAAACAGAAACATCGACTGTTAAAACATCAAGTAATTCAGAAAAAGCATCATCAAGTAACAAAAAATATGTTGCTGGTAAAGATTACAAAATCACTTATAATAACACAGATTTAATTGATAAGTCTACGATAACTAAAGCATTAGATGCTAATGGCTTGAATGATATTAACGATTTGATGGATACTTCCGAAGACGGTGGCGATATGGCAAAGGTTGAAGTCTACTACAACAAAGATAAAAATTTGTTGGTTGAGCGTTTGTTTAAGAACGGGTATAAAGATAATCAACCAACACAAACAGTTGGGTATGATTTACAAAAGCACGCTATGAATTTGGATAAAACATTTGGAAATGATTATCTCAATCAACCACTCGTTTATACATGGGAAAAACTAACTAAATAAGTGATACAACAAACATTTACAAAAATTGTAAGTGTTTTTTTATTGCACTAAGAAAGGGAAATGATGAAAAAGTCAATTATATTATTACTTGTGATTGGTGCAATGCTTAGTTCACTGTTTGTCAGTAGCTTTGTGATTGCGCCACAACCTGTTTATGCCTTAACCGTTGATACACCAGCTTTAAGAAAAGCAAAACGTGAGTCGGATAAAGAAGCATTGGCAAAGGATAAGGCAAACGGCAAGTCAGTTTATGAAGGGACAACGCAACCTAGCTACGATGAAAAGAAAATCAAGGACAAATTAGGTAGAAACGATATTGATTGGATAAATAAAAATATTTCAAAAAATTTCACAGTTTATTATCAATCAGGCTCATTGACTGATTTAGGGTTAAGTTCAGCGCATCTTGTAGCGAGTTTGTTTATGTCACTTAATCTCTATATCATCTATCCATTGTTTGATACAGCTTTATCAAAAATGTTTGATTTAACTAACATCACGCAAGGGATCAATGATATTTTTTCAAACGTCCAACAATTTACCAAACAAACATGGGCTGGCGAAGTCTTTAAACAATTATTGTATACTGCTTTTGGTTTAGGGCTTGTTTGGGTCTTTATTCAAAGTGTTAAAAGTGGTGCTGGTTTGAAAGCTATTTTATCAGTTTTGTTAGTGGCTATTATTGGTAGTGCTTGGATAAGCGCTGGTGGTACAGTTTTGACGA
Source organism: Leuconostoc mesenteroides subsp. mesenteroides ATCC 8293 (assembly GCF_000014445.1). NCBI lineage: Bacteria > Bacillati > Bacillota > Bacilli > Lactobacillales > Lactobacillaceae > Leuconostoc > Leuconostoc mesenteroides. Next base: position 1,032,731 of record NC_008531.1, read on the forward strand.
AAGTTAATGAGTTCACGTCTACCGCACAAACGGCTATGTTTGCTGAAACTGCAAGTACCGGCGACACTTATTCCAATACAGATGATTTCCAAAGTAAAATTCGTGGTGTGTTTTTTGATAAAGCGGTAATTCGTCCCTATACATTAGCGAACTTTGGAACAACCAATTTAGATGCGAGCGAAAAAGACGGCTCTTATCGTTTAATCGGTGGTAAAGCTGATAGTGATGTGATTGATGCCTTAGCCAAATCAAATGATTATCTTTCTAAGGACGGTGGCGAAGAATGGTATCAAGCATCTGTCGGTCTTATGGCGCCAATTATGTCACTAGCTTATGGTATACCATTGCTGATGATTGGGGTATTTAATTTGATATTGCAGTTAGGGGCTATTTTGCTTTATTACTTGTCACCATTCACAGTTTTACTTTCTCTGCTACCACGATTTTCAAACAGTGCTTTAAAAACTGGTTTAAGTGCGTTAGGTTTGTTATTCGCAAAAATCGGACTACTATTTGGCATCATGTTTGTCTCATGGGTTGGTACAGTAACTGATACGATTGTACCAGTTACAGGCAGTGCGAGTGCATTGCTTAATTCAATTGTGTATATCGTTTTAATGGTTTTGCTTTGGAAAAATAAATCATTCCTAGTGCAAACAGTAACTGGTTCATCAATGGCAAATCAGGCTTTGAATAAAATTCAACTCACACAGGCAGGACAACGTGCAATGTCAGCTGGTAGTGAAATGGTCAACTCAACTAAACATGGCTTAGAAAATGTCAAAGGCTTTAGTGGTCGTCATGCTAAAGACAAATCAGAAGACAAGTCAAAAGGTAAAGATGATGAAGATTATGATGAAAACCGTGATAGACGTGGCAATGCACCTGATGAGCAAGAAATGCGTGAATTAGAAGAACAGCGCAGACAAGAACGTGCAGAACGTTTGGCTGATGAAGCAGAACGTCAACGTCAAAAAGATACTGATGAACAAGTTCTTAACTATGTTCCTGATAACTCTGCTGATGAAGATTATACGGATAGAAGTGGTTATGGCGATGATGATGATTTGCCAACTTATAAACGCACACCTTATCTTATTCGTGACAGAGCCACAGAAGATAATCATGGAAACGGTTCTAATGAGCCTGACAGATCGTTTAACCTTGGTCGAGTATTAGATGATGAAAGTAGTGAAAAACTAGCTGAAAAGAGACGTGAAGCACGTTCACAAGTTTTGAAACCTAGTGCTAAACCAGCTACACCAAAATCAATGTCAGTAGATGACGATAAATTGCAACATCGCAACTTTGATGAAGCGGTTCATCATCAAGAACAAATTACACAAGATGAGGAAAAAGAATTAGATAAGGAGCTGTGATGCAAAAACAATTAGTGTCTCATTTCAAACATAAAATTTTGCTTTTCTTAGCGCCTTATTTAGCTTTCTTCTTAGTGCTGTTACTTATCGTAATGGCACTTTTTTATCAGAATAATAACAATGACTGTCAAAGTACAGATACCACAGTAACTGTCACAACCAGTGCCGATAAAGAGGTGGTTGCCAAATCAATTCATGATAATTTGAAGAAAATATCTGGTGTGACCGAAGCTGGTATTGCCGGGTATTTAGGGAACACTGAAAATGAAAGTGGTTTTAACGCTAGTATCGTGCAATCAAATGCGACATTCAATGAAAGTACCGCTATGAATGCTAGTATCAGTGGTTATGCTTTGGGTCTTAATCAATGGGACAATTCAAGACGTGTTGAGTTGCTAAACTATGCGAAATCACAAGATAAAAAATGGTCTGATGCAGGTTTGCAGTTAGATTTTGCGCTTAATCATGACGGCACAAATGCCGATTTGTTAAAGCAAGGTTTGAAAATGACCAACGTTAATGATGCGACTGAATTTTTAAGAGCAAAGTGGGAACGTGGTAGTGCTGGGACAACAGCTACTAGACAAAGTTATGCTCGTGCTTGGTACGCTAAATTTGCTAGTAGTTCATCAAATACAGCCGTTGATACGGCAACCAATGGGACTGAAACCACACAAAATACTGATAACACAACCAACAATTCAAATGGTTGTGCCACTAATGTTGCGCAAGGTATGGGTACTAGTGGTGCGCCAGTTAAAGAAATTCCTAGCGCCTATAAAAGTAAAATCAAAGATACTAATTTCACAGCTACGTCATCATCAAATACTTATCCATTCGGACAGTGTACTTGGTATACCTATAATCGTATGCAAGAATTAGGTACACCAGTAGAAAATGCTTTAGGCAATGGGGCTGATTGGGGCGCTAATGCAAAAGCTAAAGGATATAAAACTGATAGTCAGCCACATGTTGGTTGGGCGGTCAGTTTCTCACAAGGGGCAGACGGTGCCGACCCGACTTATGGACACGTAGCTGTTGTTGAAGCGATCAGTGATGATAAAACACATTTTCTAGTCAGTGAATGTAATGTAGTGGCATCTGAAACAGGTACAGTAAGTTTCCGTGAATTAACGGCAGGCCAAGGCGTAACCTTTATTCAAGGTAAATAATCGAAAGGAGAAAGTATGAAAAATAGCCGTTTAATCATCTTTGCTAGTCTGGTGTTGGCTGGCATTTTATTAGTCCAATTCAATCAAATGCCTAACTTGGATAAACAATTAGGACAAGCTAGGGCAGATTTAAAACAGGCAAAAGTTAATCAAGTCAAATCACAAACGATTGTATCAAGTCCAAAATCACGACAAGAAACGGTTAGTAATAGTACAAGTCGGGTCAATAAATTTGTACAAACATTTAGTAATCAACCGACATCAAGTTATCCTGACAGCTTAAAGGGGTTGGCTTCACAAAAAGTGATTAACGAACTCACTCAAACTTTTGCGCCTAGTGTGACTTTTAGTGACAAGGCGCATTATGATGTGCCACTCGTTGGGCTAAAAAATGCTTGGGGGTCTGATTTAGAATATTTGGTCATTGCTAAAAGTGATGCACAAAGTGTGGCTTATACAATTACTTATGATACTGATGAAAAACAAGTGACTGATATGTCACGACTAACCTTGAAAGGGGCATTCGATAATGAAAAATAAGGTTTTACTTAGCATTATGGGTTTGCTTTTAGTTGGTCTTGGCATCACAATGTCAATCACAAATCATAAACGGTCACAGATAGCAGATGTTAGAGAGGAAGTGTCGCAAGTGGCTAAAACACAAAAGCATGTCACGACACAAATTGATAACTTACAAACCACGTACAATGCCAATGATGCCAAAGTTAAGAGCAAGTTACTTAAATTTGCAAAGGCTTATTATACTTTTAGTAGTCAATCTGATTATGAAAAGCGATTTAATCAAGTATCAGATATTTTAGATTTATCAAATGAGCAAAAGAACCAATTATTTGATAATGGATTAGATGCTACAGGTGGGTCACGAATTGATAATTTAGTTCTAACAAGTCAATATCAAACCGCCACAGGTTATACAAGTGATTTAGATAATCAAACAATCGAAAGCCTAGCAACTGTGGTTGTCAAAACTAGTGGTACAGCGCAAAAAGCAATCAATCAAACCGTGCTATTACATGGCTGGTTTGATATAAAAACTCAAAAATTAACGTCAGTTAAAATCAATCAAATACAGTAAGGAGTATGAATGATGAAACATTATATTAAAGGGGGCAATGAGACTAAGAAAGGGACAAAAAAGCAGTTACCCAAACCAATTATAATTATTGTCAATAAAGTATTACCAGTCATTGTGTTGCTAGTGGCTGGTTTTTTCTTTATTCCATACGTATCAATGAATTTTCAAAATAATGATGTTAAAGGGCTGAATACAAAAGCGGAAGCTGTGATGTTTTACAATTCAATTTGTTCGCATTGTCAAAAGGTCTATCCTAAAATCTTTTGGCACAATATTTTGAACTTTAACAATGATGACAAGCAAATTCAAACAATCAATGTGCAAAATCCTAATAACAAGCATTACATTAGTGATTTTGCTGTTCAAGAAACACCAACGTTTATGAAGCCAAATAACCCAGATATGAAATTAGTTTCAACTGATGTGAAACAAATTAACAATTTTGCAGAGACCGGGGCAAGTGATCAATGAAAAATTTAGAAAGGTAGGACACTAGACTATGGCAAAAAAAGCGACAGTTAAATATGAAAACCCTGTCGTGCAGTATCGGGATAACCTGTTACTCACAACAATTGGCGACGTGTGGGCTTATTACAAGATTAAGCCTTTTCAAATCAATGTCGCCAATGTAGAAGATAAACGCAAATATAAAAATAGTTTTATTGATGTGTTTGAACGTTTACAAAAATATGATGATGTCGATTTAAAATTGATTCCAAAAGATATGGACTTAGCGGGTCGTATTCAAGGCACGAGTGATGATTGGGCTGATGATTTAAGGGAAGTCGCCGAGTATTATATTGGTCAAGAAGAAGTCAATCTCTTGGAGAGTGAGTTCAACCCAGCAATCATTGATGAATTTTATATTGGAGTTAAGCTCAAAAATATCAATGTTGGTGATGACTTGAAAGAGAAAGTTAGTTTTGTGACTGATTTAGTGATGAAGCGCATTGCAGAGACATTTAGGTATCAGGTCAAGTTTGATGATAGTTTTTTTGAACGTTTTAATACCATGAATGAAGATGTGTTGAGCATCTTGAAATCAATTGATGCCGAGAAAATGGACGAAGATAGATTAGTCGCCATGCTTGGTTTGCCTTATCATCACGAAAAAGAAAAATCACTGATGGCAATGCGTGATACGGTTTTTGATTTATCACATACAGGTGTGATTAAGCGTATCACTGATGATAAAGAAGATTATTTTACGCATCTCATTTTGAATATGCCAGACAAAATGCAATTTTTATCTGTGTTACCAGAAATACAATCATATAAATTTCCAGTTGAAGTGCATATCAAAATCAATTTTCCCCAAAGAGACGGCTGGCGTGGTTTAAAACAACAAACCAAATCATCAAAAGGAAAGTATCGTGATGAATTACGTGATGCCTTTAATACTGATGAAGACAGTTCCAAACGTAGTGAATTGAATTACAAACTAGCCAAAAATTTAGTCAATGTGTTAGATGATAAAAATGGCTTTTTGCAATGGTCTGTTATTTTAGTGGTTCGAGATGAAAATGTGAAAGAGTTAAAAAAGAAAGTTAATAAACTCAAAACACGTTTAAAGACTTTTGAGCGGGATATTGAGTTGTATCAACCAAGCTTCAATCAAGAACAGCTATTGTATCAAACATTGCCAGCGGTTAATTTAGGGGTCTTCAAACAATGGCGACAATACACAACTGTGCTAGCCTTAGCCGAGTTGATGTTTGGCACTAGTCAAGCTTTAGGGTCACACACAGGTTTCTATGTTGGGCGTGTTTTGAGCCTAGATAAGTTTGAGACTATCCAACAAGCCGTGGCATCTTCCAGACTATTATTACTACTTAATTTAGTGATTACCAACAAAGGTATTAAAGGTGCTAAAACAGATAGTCCGCACCTTGCATTATCAGGCGATACCGGACAGGGGAAGTCATTTTTGTTTAAACTATTGCTTTTACACATGGCAATGTTTAACGTCAAGATTTTATATATTGATCCTAAGCAAGAAATTCATAGGTGGTTTATGCGAGCATTGGAAACTGAAAAAAACCCTTATTTCCGTAAGTTGATTAGTTCGTTTCATTTTGTCACTTTAAATGCCAACGATAGACAAAACTTAGGTGTTCTTGACCCAATTTTAACTTTGAATGAGCAGAGTACGGAAGACGATATACCTGATGTTCTGACTTTGGTTAAGGAAATGTTAGTTCAAATCAGACCAATCTCACAAGATATTCAATTAGAGACAGCCCTTAATCGTTCGATTAGTAAAGTATGTGCGATGCGTATTCAAGGCGAAAAGGTTGGCACTTTAACCGTCTTTGATGAACTAGCTAAAGGTTCGCAAGCAGAAAAAGATTTATCTGATTTCTACCAAAGTATTGTTCCAAAGACAATGTTACGTTTAGCCTTTAGTGACGGTTCAACGGACAGCTTGCAGTTTAATGACCAACGGACAATTTTAGAAGTTACTGGTTTGCAATTACCTAGTGCTAAACAAGATAGCCGTACTTATACTGAAACGCAAAAGTATTCAATGGCTTTGATGTTAGCGTTGGGTAAATATTTAGAAAAGTTTGGTCGAGCCAACCCAGATGAGTTTAGTTTGGAAATGATTGATGAAGCATGGATATTTACGACTTCACAGGCAGGTAAGAATGTGTTTGATAGCATCAAGCGGTTGGGTCGTTCTGAAAACAATGCTGTTTTCTATGCCACACAACGTGTCAAAGATAGTGATGATGAAGAAAGTATCGGACAATATGGTCAATTGTTTGCCTTTGATAGTTCTGATGACCGTGAAAATATTTTAAAACAGTTCAATTTGCCAGTAACCAAAGCAAATATTGAAATGTTAGCTAACCTGAAAAAGGGACAATGTTTGTTTAGAGATATTTATGGTCGAGTTGGTAAGGTGGTTATTCATTCACTCTTTGATGAATGGACGGCAGCCTTAAAGACAGTTAACTCAAATGAGAGTGCCAAGTTAGAAGAAAAATATGCTTAGAAAGTAGGAGAGCATGGGAAACTTTATTTTGTTTTTAATCTTTGGTTTTGGCATCGCCTTTTTGTATGTACGCCACAATCGAGATTTTGAAATTACCAGCATGTCAACAATTTTTGTCAAAATATATTTTTTTAATATAACCGGCTATTCAAACTAAGACATTTGCAGTACCTTTTATTTTGTTGTAAACTTTACGTAAATTAAAATGTGGAAAGAGTATTCTAAATGTCTTTGATTAAAACCGTTGATTTCGATACTATTGTCTGTGTAAATAATTCAGGATCTGATAGCGAACTAATGAATTCCTTTCTAAGAATATATAATCCTAACTATAACGTAATTAAAGAGGAAATTTCACTTTCGCCCGAAGAAATAAGTGATTTTGTTGTGTTAGTAAACAAGTTGGCAGAAACAAAACAATTAACAATGAATAAAAAAAATGGTTATATCTTAGGATACCAAGCCAATTCTGGAATCCGTGAACAATTTGATATTTTAAGATACAGTGAAAAATCTATTCTAAATATCGAATTAAAATCAAAACTTCCGAAAAATGGGCTACCTGAGATAAAAAATCAACTAATTAGGCACAAATTACTCTTGGGTCTCACCGAAAAAAAAGTTGATTTGGTCACCTTTGTCAGAGAAGAAATGAAAATATATAAACTATCAAATACTCAGGACATTGAAGAAATTACGCCACTTGATTTAATATCAATGATTACTGATACTTATTTAGCAACAGATATTCTTGCTGAAGTCGATTTATCTACAATGATTGTCTCTCCCTATGTGAATCCAGAAAAATTCGTTAATCATGAATACTTTTTAACTGATGAACAAATACAAGTCAGGGGACGTATTTTAAAATGTAAAAATAATAAAATGGCTTTGATTGATGGAGCTGGAACAGGGAAAACACTACTGTTGCTTGATTTGGCAAAAAATTATCTTAAAAGGAATAAACAAGTAATTCTGGTTTTTGCTGGAAGTTTAGAAAACAATTCAGAACTAGAAAGCTTATTTAAATTTACTGTACGTCAAGTTAATCAAGTAAGTGAACAAGAATTGTCTACTTTTGACGTTATTTTGGTTGACGAATCTCAAAGTCTTTATGAGGAAGCTTTTGATAAACTCTATAACATTTCTGAGCAAACTATACTATTCTCAGTGGACCAACAACAAACTCTGCATCCAATACAGAAAAAATTGAATATTCAGAAAAAATTAACTGAAGACGTTAACGTCACAGAATTCAAATTACGGAATAAGGTTCGTACTGACCCCGTAATGTCATCTTTTATCTCAAAGTTTTTGGATTTAAAGGATCGCACTGCTCAACCTTTCAACTTTCAAAATGTAAAAGCAGTTTATTTTGATTCAAAAGAGTTGGCTAGAGACTATTTAGATAACTTGGTAAACAGCGATGATTTTAAGTCGATTGAGCTGACCCCGTATACTACAAAGTCAACATATAATATTGAAAGAGCAAAGACATACATTGGTTCTAAAACTGTTCACCATGTAATTGGACGAGAGTATGACAATGTCGTAGTCCCACTTGATGAGCACTATTTTTATAATGAAGACGCGAAGCTAGATTCAAATTATCCTGATTACTATCCATTTTTACAAGATAATTCTATTTTTGAAGCCATATCAAGAGTTAAAAAGCATTTAGTAATTGTTGTAATTAATAATCCGTCTTTATTTATCAAAATACAGGAAATTTTGACTTGGCAAATTGATAAGGTAATAGGAGAGAAAAGCAATGGGAAGGATTAAGCCACACGTAATTAAATATAATGATCAGTATTTGGCAAAGACTTTATTTAAAAGGGCTTTGCTTTTTTTTTGGTTTTTAGTAACGAATTGTTTTGGCTTTTGGTATGTGAATATTTTTCAAGCGTTGATGCAGGGGCAATATAGTTGGTGGTATCTGTCTCCACTTGTCTTAAGTATTTTGTTGACTGGTTTTGTTGGTTGGGGTGTGTTTTGGTTTTACAAGAGCTATGCACCAGAACATTCGGACTTTATTTCAAGATATTTGAAGACTGTTGAATTACGTCAAATGATAAGCCTATTGATTGTCTCAAAAGGGTTCTTTGATATTGCTAATGATGATAATGGGACATTTATAGCTTATTTTCCAAAATTGAAGTTAAAGGTATTGCACAAAACAGGTCAATTGATTTTACAAGAGCCAGTAGACGGCCAGAAATACATGGAAAGTTTTTCTAAAAATGAGTTTGATAATGTGGTTGAAATAGCGTTACTCGCTGATAGACAAACGACTGAATTTAGTAAAAATAAGATGATTAGTACCTTTGCTTTTGACCCAATTAAGTTTAGGCGACAGTTAAAAGAATTGAAACCTAAAAAAGGGCTATTGCAGATTTCAAAAGGTATTGATTGGAAATATGATACTTTCTACAATGTTTTAATATCAGGTAACGTTGGTACTGGTAAGTCGTACACTATGTTTGCGATTATCGGACAGTTGTTACAGGTCACTAAATTTGTTTATATCATTGACCCAAAGCGTTCTGATTTAGCAGGGTTAAAACATGTACCTGAATTGAAAAATAATGTTTTTAGTGTGGCATCTGAAATCAATCAAGCTGTGATAGATTTTTATACTAAAATGATGGCTCGTGCTGAAAAAATTGAAGCAATTAAAGTATCGGGTCAAGTTGGGACTTATAAAGATTTTGGGTTTACACCTTATTTTTTGGTGTTTGATGAGTTTGGCGCTTACTACGAAATGAACGATAGATTGGCTTATGATGACCCGACAAAAGCTAGTTATGAGACGGCAATGTCAAATCTTAGAGAGATTGCTATGCTGGGACGTGAACTAGGTTTTTATATTTTGATTGGTATGCAAAGACCTGATGCAGGCACGTTACCTATGGCAATACGTAACCAATTAAATATGCGTATTAACATGGGTGTGCCAACACCTGAAATTGAAAAAATGGTATTTCCTGATAATGAAAAGCAGTTGCGCCCTTTGTCATCACATTTAAAAGGGTGGGGCTTTATTAAAATTGGGGACAGTCAAGTCAGGTCATTTTTTGCACCGGAAGTACCAAAAGATTTTAATTTACATGAATACATGCGTGAGAATATCGCAATAAGAGAAAGTCAGGGAAAATAATGGCAGATGATATTATGGCAATTGAGCGAACTAGATTAAGTTTAGTTAATGGTTCAAGAAATATGTCGTTGATGTTGGATAAGTTACGTTCGATTGATGCCAACGAAATGGCTAACATTAGAAATATCGTTAAGAATATTGATGTTGAAAGTGGCGCAATTGAAAATGAAAAAGCATTACGGCTTATTGAAGAAATAAGAGATGTTGATGTTTTTAATTTTATACAGGATATTGTCGATTTGATGAAGCATATTGAAAGTTCGCAGGAACAGTTAGATGTGTATATAAAAGAGTTTAGAAAATTGGTCTAAATTGATGCTATATGTGAAATTTGCTGAAATGACTAGTTTGTGAAATGTAAAAATAGTGTTATCTGGTGTTTGTGAATTTTAAGATTTCACAAGCATTTTTTAGTACCTATAAACGTTGATATACCGTTACTTTATATAGCAGGAATTATGTTAACTTTAATTGGTATAACTCAAAAAGGCTTTTATTTTTCTAATTTAAGCGCTTTGTTAATGTTTCGGATGTAGTATCTTTCTCTTTTTCAATAAGAGAAAATTTTAGAGAGAAGATTAATGGTATTAAGGGAGAATAAATTAACATAAAAAATTGTAATAGAGAATATTGTAAATTGTGATGAGAAAAACCAATTACTGTGCCAATGAGAGAACTAACTGTGAGTAGCGGAAGTCCGGCCTCAAACAAAACTAGGGCTTTGTTGAAAAAATATTTTGTTTCTATTGAAGTATTTTTTTTTCTAAACTCCGATAATCTAAAAGAAGTATTTATGCTATTTAAAATCACGAAAACTACCAGCATAAATGGCAAATAAGACACATCCAAATCAAAAGGAAATTGAATTTTTTTATAAGTAGCTAAATAAATTAAACACCAACTCGCTTCAGCTTGTAAATATATGTTTGTAAAAAAGAAAATCATTTTGATACTTTTGGGAATCCTTTGGTATTTTTTTATAATTTTTTTCTTGATTGGTAGAAAAAAATTTAGTTTATTTATGAAAATAAAAAAATTTGCCACAACCATATATGCATATTTTTTTATTCCAGTAAGAGGTACTTTATATTCTTTTGACTCTTCTTCTCTGCTTTGGATCCACATATCTAAAATTTTTTGTTCAGCATCAATTTTTTTCCCTTTCTGCAATTTCTTTTCAATTTTTGTTTTAGTTTCCTCAATCTCTCTTGTCAACCAAAAGTAATCAAGATGCATTGACCACCTGAAAGATAATCTGTCTAGTAAAAGATAGATAGCTTCAAAAATAATAACAACTATTTGTATTATCGTATTTACATAAATAAATATTTGCACAATAAATAAGTATAAATTCATTAATTCAATCCTTGTCTGTTGTTTATTTTGAATAAGTTAAAACATATAACATACTACCGTTTAATAATACATCATTATGATGAACCTGAGGACATTATGTATGAAATACCACGTAAGAAGTCCAACACTTAGTATCTGTGTTGGGCTTTGCTGTTAATTAAATATTTGTAGTTTAAAAAGAAAAAGTAGGTAAAAAATATGGCTTTAGAAGTTAAAAAAATTCAATCTTTGTCCGCTCAATCAATTGAAGATTTGAAGGCAATTGAAAAGATAGGTGGACTTGAACACCTTGCTCAACTAAGTGATGAACTTAAAAAAGCAATGGCAGATGAAGAACAGTTACGTGCTGTTAGTCCAATGTTGCCACCTTATTTTGCTGAACTACGCAAGAACTTAGGTTTTTTGCTTGGTACGGCTAAGTCATTGCAAACACACGGTGTCAATCGTACAAAGGACATTGAGGGTCTTTTGGATCAATTGTCGCATATCAAGTAAGTAACCATTGTTAAAGCTCTAGTCTTTTATAGCAAATGTCCTGTGAGAGACCGGGGCTTTATGTACATAGTGACTTTATTTTAGGCGTGGCTCGACCAAAGGAAGAGACAGTGCCACGCCCTGCCCTAGCGTAGCGTTGGGGCTGGGTGCGTGGTCGCTGTTAAGCAAATGCAAAGCATTTGTAAGCGACTGGCACATGCGCCAAAAATAAAGTCACCAAAAAGGCTTTAACCCCCAGTTACTAACAGGGGGGTTAAACCGGTAAAAACGCTGAAAGCGTCAACCCAATATGGGGAACAAACGCCGATATGAAGCCGTTTAGATTGAAAAACAAAAATGTCCCTTTGAAAGTACCAAATGGGACATTTTGAGAAAGGAAAGCCGACATGATAACGATAAACAATGAGCCAACAGCTTATACACCTATATTTCTAGGCACAACACAACATAGTTTACGGTTATCGCTGGAAATACTTATCATGGTTGGTATGAAATTGAATGATGAAATTGTTGAGACTTATAACGTAACTGTATCAGCCATTGAATTGGGACAATTACCTAATATTGGTAGTGAAATTGCGATTGATGAAATTACTGGTAGTGAGTTATCGGGTTTCAAAGCAAAAATTAGGCAGTCTGATGCACAAATACAAAATACGGCATCAACTGAATTAGAAAAATTAGTCGATTTAAAAAACGTTGGTCGATACCAACTATTGAAAGGGAAAAATATTATGACACAAGATTTAAATGCACCAGAACTAACAAATGATAATTTAATATTGATGCGACAACTGCTTGGGATAACACAACAAGAATTAGCTACTGCACTGGATATTAGTAGAAAAACAGTTACTCGTTTTGAAAATGGAGAACAAAAAATATCTGATAAATTTGTGAACAAGCTGATTTCGGTTTACCCACAACTGTCTGAAGCTATCGAAGTGCAATTTGATTGGGTCTCATTGACATTCCCAGACTTAACCTCAAAGCAAGTGATTGCTGATGTGTTGCGTTTGCAGGAAAACCTGTTTTTGGAACGTCCTACGTCTCAAAACTTCTATACTCGTGAAATGGCATTTGCTGGCGAAAAGAATATTTACATACAAGATTTTGCACCAGTTAAGGACCCAGAAACACAAGCTGTGGATCAAAAATTTGGGACAACGCTTTATTTAACTGGTAAAGGCACACGACTGTTTGAAAAAGCTTTGTTAGAGCAGAGTATGAATTGGCATGACTTTTTTGCAAAGGCACGATTATATCGGGGACATCTAACACGATTAGATATTGCAATTAACGACAAATGGGGCTTATTGGATATGAACGAATTGGTTAAAGCCGTACAAGAAAAACGTTTTTGGAGTAAATCAAAGTCTTATGCAGTGCATGGCAACGTTGATGACGGCTGGACGGTTGACTTTGGTAAGTCACCATTTGTTATCCGTGCTTATGACAAACATAAAGAACAAGCGAATAAAGGCTATGACACTGATGTTAAAAATCGTGTCGAATTAGAATTGCATCAGGACAAAGCAGCGTATGTCCTTGATGAGTGGCTTAACAATGATGAAAAGTTGGTTAATATAACTTTTGATATTTTATACACCTACCTTTGGTTTACTAATGGCAAAATTGAAGACCAACAATTGAAATCAGATACAGTGCGTGATGAGATTGAAACAACGGTTGAGCCTATGCCTGCTTGGTCGTTACTAACTGCTTTAGGACAGAAAATGAAGTTTGTTAGAGAGCCAAAAAAGCAAAGCGTTGAACGTATTGAAAAATGGGTCTTACAGTCGGTTGTGCCTAGTCTAGCAGTGTTAAAGAAAACAGGACACTGGCATGAAATCATTGAAGCAATCAACACAGCGGAATTATCGGCTGAACACGAAAAACTGGTTATGGCAACTACTAAGAATGCGATTACACAGGCAAGCAAGCAGTTAAATATCAACTTTGAAAAGCCGACTAAAAAATACAACGAAGATGATGAACAAGGAAAGGGGGCATGACAATGTATAAAGCAGTTGGTTGGCATTCACAAAATGAGTATATGGCTGGTAATAGTCTTGCTGATGTGATGCGTAAGTTACAAAAGGAGTACCCAGCACCCAGACGTACTTCTAGGAGTTCGTCCACGCTACATATCTACTCAGAACCGTTAAAAATTATTAGTGTAGCGAGTGAGATTGTAAATTAAATCATATACAATAGGATTAACGGCGACAAAATATAACCAATACTCTACAATAGACAGAGGAGAATAAAAAATGAAAACAATCTCAATAATTGGAGCAGGTGTTGGTGGTCTAACTTCTGCAATTTACTTACAGAACCATGGGTATCAGGTCACTATTTATGAAAAAAACAGTCGACCTGGTGGGAAAATGGACATTATAGAGGAATCCGGCTTTAAATTTGACACCGGTCCAACAATCGTTATGATGCCCGACATTTATAAAAAGCCGTTTATAGATAGCGGAGTTGATTACAAAAATTATTTTAAAATGAAACGTATTAATCCGTTCATGGATGTTGTAACACACAACAAAAAAATTGCATTATCTTCTGATCTTGTGGATTTAGCAAAAGAATTTGAATCTTATGATGAGTCAGAGATGCTTGGATTTTTAAAATATTTAACAGATATATATAGTAAATATATAAATGCCAAAAATAATTTTATTTATAAAAGTTTTAGAGGTCCCGGTGACTTTTATAATATCAAAACACTTTGGAACGCTTACAAGTTAAAAACATTTTCGTCCTCGTTTGAAGCTATTCAAAAAAATATCAAAAATACAGATTTGCAATACTTAATGTCATTTCAAACGCTATATATTGGTATTTCACCATTTAGTGGTCCTTCTATATATAATATTATTCCAATGATTGAACTAATCTATGGCGTTTGGTTTATAAAAGATGGCATGTTTCAATATGCAAAAGCATTAGAAAAACGCTTTATAGAGTTAGGTGGAAAAATAGTTTACAATTCAACAGTAGAAAAGATTATTGTTGAAAACAATAAACATGTCAGTGGCTTGCTCATCAATAACACCTTAAAAGATTGTGATGCCGTAGTTGCGAACGCTGATTTTCCTTACACAATGACAAATTTGTTGGATATGGACGATAACAAGAAAGGAAAATATCAAAAGAAAAATATTGAAAAAATGGATTATTCCATGTCATGCTTCTTATTGTACCTAGGCTTAGATAACAATTATGATCAACTGAATCTTCATACAATAAAAATGGCTAATAATTTTGAAACTAACGTTTACGACATTGATAACGGTATTTTACCTGATGATCCATCATTTTATATTTACAATCCTAGTGCAATTGATAATAGTTTTGCACCAAGTGGACAATCTGCTTTATACGTCTTAGTGCCAGTTTCTAATTTAAAGGAAAATAGCAGCTGGTCGGAAAATGATATTGATAACTTTACACATAAAATAATTCATAAAGTAGAAACGGAACTTAATTTAGATAATTTAAATGAACATATCGTTTTTAAAAAGGTTCATACGCCTAAGACATTTGAGACACATTATAACAGTTTCTACGGCGCAACTTTCGGACTAAAACCAACTTTAAAACAAAGTAATTATTTCCGCCCGCATAATAAGCATGCTAAAATAGATAACCTTTATTTTGCAGGTGCCAGTGTGCATCCTGGTGCTGGGGTACCTATCGTTATTACTAGTGGAGAATTGACCGCGAAAGAAGTAATGAGGGACTTTTAAATGGTAACTATTCAAAAAATACCAAATAGAGTTCTTGAAATTTTTTCGAGTAGTAAAGCAGCAATTAAACAAAATTCATCATCATTTTATTTTGCTTTTTCAAAATTAGACAAAGATCAAGCTTATAGCATCTTTGTCATCTATGATTATTTACGTCAAATTGATGATGCTGCTGACAACCATGACAGAATAACATTTAATAAATTAATTTTTTGGTGGGAGACGGCTTGTAATACCAATAATATTGTAATTAACAAAACATCAAACATTGCTGATAGAGTAGCCTATATTTTTAATCATTTTTCTATAGATACCAAGCTGATGACTGACATGATTCAAGGACAACTTCGTGATCTCAATAATATTGAAATTAACACACTATCAGAATTAGAAAATTACTGTTATCAAGTAGCAGGAACCGTGGGGTGCATGATTTTTTGTATACTCTCTAGAAACTCTATTGAAAACAATCGTAAGGCAGTAATAAACGTGGGAATAGCTCTTCAGTTAACCAATATTTTAAGAGATGTACATGAAGATGCTATGGCGGATAGATATTTCATTCCCAAGCAACTGCTATTAAAATATGATATCCAAAAACAAGTTTTGTTAGAAAGTAAACCTGATATTCAAACACAATCTTTGTTGCAATATTTAGCAAGATTAGCACTTTCTAAGTACGCCGAAACTGATGTGATTACTAATCAGATTTTAGATAGAAAAGGCAAAGTAGCATTAGAACTATCCATTAATGTCTACAAAAAGATCCTAACAAAATTAATGAAAAATAACTTCGTTGATTTATCAAAAAGAGTATATGTGACACCCCAAGAAAAATTACTATTACTATTAAAAACCTTTTCAAAACACATTAAGTGATATATTAATAATAAATAGAATTAATAACAGGAGATCATTATGTTTTTAGCTATTAAAGAGATGCTACATGAAAAATTGCGTTATAGCCTAATAGTGGTACTTATATTTTTAGTAAGTTATCTTTTGATTATTCTTACTGGTTTAGCCACTGGTTTAGCTAACCTAAACAAAGCGGCAATTAACGAGTGGGATGCTTCAAGTATTGTCTTAAATAGTGATTCTGAAGGACGTTTACAACAATCTTTTCTTTCACAGGATGAGGTTGCTAGTTTACCCAGTAATGGAACCAGAATTTCACAGTATAGTACACTTGTAAAATCAGAAAATGGATTAAAAGAGAATGCTCAATTAGTAGCTCTTGATTCCAAATCGTTCATATTTAAAAAATTGAAAATAACAAGTGGTAGTAAAAATATCCGAAACAATGCCGGCGTCGTATCGGATAAATTCAAAAGTGATGGATTCAAAATCGGTGACCACTTGTTAGTTGCTAATTCATCATTGAGGATTAAAATTACAGGTTTTACACCCAGGGCAACTTTAAGTGCTCTTCCCGTGGTTTATATTTCACCAGACACTATTCAATCACTGAATAAAGGTGTAATAAATGCTGTGGTATTCAAGAATACGTTAAATAATTCAAAAATACCAAAAGGCACTAATCAGTTGAGCATTGGCTCATTTATTAATAAATTACCTGGATATAGTGCACAACAACTCACATTCAACTTCATGATTGGTTTTTTGTATATTATTATTCTAATTGTTATTTCAATTTTCTTGTATATTCTGACCGTTCAAAAATTACCCAACTTAGGTGTCTTGAAGGCGCAAGGAGTCTCAACGCAATATCTTGTTTTAAGTACGTTATTTCAATCATTTATTATGTCGGTTATTGGCGTTATTATAGCCATTATATTAGGTGAAATAACAGCTATTACGTTACCCAGCGAGGTACCCATTGTCATCGATAAAAGTAATATTATTGTAACTGGAATCGGTATTATTATTATGTCCTTGTTGGGTGCATTGATACCAATTCGCCAAATTGCCAAAGTTGATCCTTACAAAATTATTGGAGGCTAATTCCATGTCAAATCTAATTTTCGACTCAGTCACAAAAATTTTTGGTGAAGGGAGTAGTAAGTACGTAGCACTAGAAAATATTAATTTCGAAGCAGAAAGTGGTCAGCTTATTTTAGTTGTAGGGCCATCAGGATCAGGAAAAACTACATTTTTGACTATAGCAGGCGGACTACAGACACCAACTAATGGTGACGTAAAAATAAATGACAGTACAATTAACAGTTTGTCCAAAAAACAACAAACAAAATTAAGATTGGAAAAAATAGGATTTGTTTTACAATCTTATAACTTAGTCCCATTTTTAACGGTCGAAGAACAGTTTAAATTCGTAGATAAAATAAAAAACCAAAATTTGACTAAACAAAAAATGCATGAGCTTCTTTCTGATTTAGGACTTTTAGAACTGCTAAAAAAATATCCTAATCAACTTTCTGGTGGACAAAAGCAGCGTGTGGCAATTGCTAGAGCATTATACACTGATCCTGACTATATTTTAGCAGATGAACCCACAGCCGCATTAGATACAGATAGATCCATGAAAGTAATCGAGTTACTCAGAGATTTAGCGCACAAAAGAAATAAAATTATTATTGTAGTTACTCATGACTTAAGGTTAAAAGATATGGCAGACAAAGTTTATAAGATAATTGACGGTAAAATGACAATCCTGGAGAAGTAATTTAATTTATGACTAAAAATCAGCAAAAATATAATTATGACTAAGGAATATTTTATTAACTAAATGTTGAGATAGCACAAGGAAATATTTGTGCTATCTTTTTTATTTATTAGGAAAAGAGAAAAAATTATGACAACGAAAATATGGTTAAAACCAGAACAATTAGATCTGTATATTAAACATTTAGAACGATTTAGAGACTTATATAGTCAACTAGACCAGACTTTAGAAAGTGATAGAAAAGACTTTCAATTTAAGGCAGGTGCACCCAACTTTCAAACAACGTTGAGCGTATCAATGCAATTACAAGCTAAAATTAGACAAGCACAATCTCAAACATACGGAGATGTGCTTTTTTTTAACAAAGAATTAGCATCTAGGGTACAAGATTTGGTTTCAAAATCAATTGAGTTAACCTTTGCGTATCGTGATTTAGACTTGCTAATTAAGGGAAATGATCGCAATACTGAAAGTGGTTTAAACAAAATTGAAGAACAGTTGTATCAGGCTAAACGTCAGTTGAGAGAGAGGGCAATGTGATGATGGTAGGAAAGTAACATTTCTGTAGAATTTTGCACAATTTGTTAATGTCGACAAATGATTTTGAATAGGGTATATTTAGTAGTTATACCTAATAAAATCTCTAGAGGAATAGGTGTCACTACTGAAGAAGTTGGGAACACGGCTGCTTTTTTATTGAGTCCTATTGCAAGTGGGGTAGTTGGAGATATAATTTACGTTGATAAAGGTACTCACCTTATCTAAGCCTATTTAATAGAATAATAGGTCTTCATACCAGATTTAAAATTATATGGAAAAGAACGCAAAGCATACTTGAGTGCAATGCGTTTTTTGTGAATTGGCTGACGTTAAAAGTGTGCTTGATGATTTCAATGTTGTGTCATTAAGGTATGTCTAATATATTGCTCTTAAATACGTGAAAAAATAAAATAATAGGCAATATTGTGAAATGGTAAACTTGTTATAAGGGATTAATGCCCAACTTTACTAATCAAAACAAAGGAGAATATATGTTTTATGAGTGATGAAACACCAAAAAAACGAAAGCGCCAACCACATATAAATGAGAACCAACGTCACATGATTGAATACCTGTGGAATATTGAAAAAATGACACAGGCTGATATAGCTAGACGTTTAGGATATACACCGTCATCAATACTACGTGAATTGCACCGTGGCAACACGCTTGATTTTTCACATGTAGATAGACGAACACTGTTGAATATGGAGGATATACACGCACGTATCAAGTATTCGGCACAACGTGGTCAATATCTAGCCTTAAAGAAACGTAGTAAAATGGGTACTGGTTCAAGATTGACTCCTGAATTAAAAGAAATTATTGAGACTTGGGTTAATGTTGAGCATTGGACACCTGAACAAATAGCTGGCAATGTGCAAGATGTTGATGTTTCCGCGTCAGTCATTAGGTTATGGGCTAGAAAAGGTTTGATTGATATTCGCAAACATAAGTATCATCGACAAAACGGCACGCCAAAGGAACGTGCAGTAGCCCAGACAAGACGTGCTAAAGAACGTGAAATTGCTAGACTACGTGAGCAACTGAAAAATGACGGAGAACTAGTCCGCCATTCAATATTTGATCGTTCACAAGTGGTTGAAAGTCGTAAACAGTTCGGTCATTGGGAAATTGATTTAGTGTTGCCTGCTAAAATGAATAATCAACGTTATCAAGATACTACTGCGATTATGACATTTACTGAACGCAAAACTCGGTTTACTGCCTTAGTATTAGTTCGTAGTAAGAAATCTAGTGATATGGTTGATGCGTTTAAGTTGTTTTATGAGCGTTATGGCAAAGCTGTGCGTACTATAACAGCAGACAATGGTTCTGAATTTATCTCATGGGACTTTTTAGAATATGTTCAAAAAGAGCTTAAAATTAAGCTGTACTATGCTACACCGTCATCACCACAACAACGTGGTTCAAATGAAAACAGAAACCGTAAGCTACGTGATTGGTATCCTAAAGGCACGTCATTTAAAGATGTGAAACAGCGACAATTAGATGAAGTCGCTTCAAAAATGAATGCTATGCCATTAAGACAGGCACTTGACGGTAAACGACCTATGGTAGTGTTTGAACAAGAATATAAAGCCATGCAACGTTACCGTAGAGCTTATGAAAAACGTAAACAGCGCATGCTTGAAGAACGCCAAAATGATGAAAAATAAGCCGTAAAAGCTGGTAATAAAAATAATGAACTTTAGACACTACATGTGTCTTTTTTTGTTGTGCTTAAAATATAAATATTTGAAAACGGTTTAATTGGTTGAAATATTTGATATAATAGTGAGTAATTAGATTGCTAAAAGCCTTTGTATAGACGTTCCAAAAGCGTGGACGTGCAGTTTACTTTTAAACCAAATCATGATATTCTGGAAGAAGTAGTGCTCTGATTTAAAAATAATCTTCGTTAGTTTTACATACATGTTACTGGTATTTTACCAAAATATTAAACATGTGGTTTTCAGCTTGACATCCGCCGTTCGTCTTTTAGTGTACCGTGCATAATCTAACGTAACAGAGGCTTGTTGATACGTTGGCGCACAAGGGATTACACAGTTTACTAAAAATCCAAAGTCAATAAATTGAAATGAAGTAACGTATTTGTAACATTAGTTATTTTAAAAGCTCATAAGTCCTGTGTGGGCTTATTTTTTTTGCTTAAAAACAGCCTAAATATTAAGAAGTTGCTAAGAAACCGTCTTCATGACGGTTAATTATTGGTAATAAAATCAATGAAAATTGACAACTAAAACAAGGGAGAAAGAAACAAAATGAGACATTCTTTTGGGTCAATTGTAAAAGCCTATCGGGAAAGAAAAAGACTAACACAATTGGAATTAGCTGTGAAATCAAAAGGGGAATTATCAACGGCGACGATTTCAAAAGCTGAAACCGATCCAAGTTATAATCCGAAACTGACGACGTTCATCAAATTTTACAAAATTATGGATGTGCCATTTAAAGATATTGTTGCGACATTAGAGGGGACTGCTGATGATAAATGATCAAGATACACCCAGGAAAATGGAACGTGTTAGTAGAAATCAAGTTGAAACTAATGAACGATTCTACAAAATTCCAAAAGCACTGTTTGAAAATGAATTCTACGCCAACATGAAACTTGAAACGAAAATGGCTTATGCAATTCTGCGTGATCGTTTCTTGTTGTCAATTAAAAATAATTGGATTGATAAAAATGGTGATGTTTACTTGATTTACAAAAACAGTGACCTGCAAACAATTCTTAGTGTTGGCGAGAAAAAAGTCATTAGTTTGAAAAAAGAACTAGCAGATTTTGGGCTCCTTGAAGAAGAACGACAAGGGTTAAATAAACCAAACAGACTTTACGTTGGCAACATAAACACTGATTTCGAAGTTATCCACAGGGCCAACCCCTTGGGGGACAAGGAACTGTCAAAACGACAGGTCCGGAACTGTCAAAATGACAAGTCAAGAACTTCCAAAACGACAGCTCAAGAACTGTCAAAACGACAGTCAAGTGAGACTGAGAATAGTGAGACTATTTTGAGTGAAACTGAAACCAATTCTTTTGATAAGGATGAAATAAATACTAATAATAATTCAAAAAAACCTCAACAATCATTTATCGCAATTGGCAAAATTATTCAAAACAATCCTGAATTAAGAAGTGTAGTCCAAGGTTTAATTCCTGATTTACTTTTGAATGAACCCCAACAAGCAGAAATTGTCGTCCGTGCTCTTGATTGTGGCTATCATTTTTTGACGGCCGAACTTGAGAAAGGTAATTCTGCTTTAACTTTGCAAAAGCAATTACAAGGTGAAGTTGCTATCAAACAGTTACTTTTGAACACTGGCTTCAACCAAGTAGATTACATGCGCGACCACCTGATTGATATCAGCCAATATGGGAAATATTTTGCTAGTGGCTTTAAGAGTCGTTTGAAGATTGCAATTACAACAAGTCAATCGGCCTCAGGCTTTTAACTTTAAATTGGAGAGAGGAGAGATATAATGGCAAACCAATACAACGTATTTATTGCAGTAGACTTTTTCAACGCAGACATACTTTTTGTGGCTAACTCATCAGGTGAACTTAGCCGAAAAGTGATCAAAGCAATTGAAAATCATAAATTAGAAAGCGATGGCGCAGTGAGGTTATACCGTACCTCTTATCAATCAATTAAGGCTATCGAAAATTTGATGGTACGTTACCATTTACCATTTCATGAAGCTGCAAGACCAAAAGGGAGAGATTATGAAAATCAGACAATTAACGCTGTTGGATGAGCAAAGTTTACAAGAACTGCAACAAACCAAATACGTCGTTATTCTCGTTAGGGAATTGAAAAATAATCTCGTTCAACCCACAAAAAAACAAGCCTTGGTCTGTTTAAAACCAAATGAAATGAAAGTCAAAGGTGAGCTGTTTGACGATTGCTTAGGGAATCATTACGTCGGTTGTACAGTCCTGAAAGGCATTCATTATTCTGAAGCTGGCAACCAAATCCCAGTGTTTAAACTACCAAATAATATCCAAGACTATTTAACTAACCAATTAGCCCCAATTATTAGTTTACTGGATCAAAAAAGGAGAAATTATTATGCAAAATAATCACCACGTAGGACGTTTAGTTCGCGATGTTAACTTCACTGTAAGAGGTGAAAATAAAACAAAGATTGCCTACTTCAAATTAGCCATTAATGATTTAAAAGATGGCAAAGCAACTTACATTGATTATGTTGCTTTTAACAAAACGGCAGAATTGATTCATGATTATGTGACTGATATTGGCCAAGTAGTTGAGGTTGAATTTGTGATGCGTAATCACAACTACACTGATAAACACACTGGTCAAAAAGTTTACGCTATGCAAAACCAAGTCACACAATTCCGTATCTACAAATCTAGTTCGTCATCCAAAAATCAGGTTGAAAAACAAGATGTCACGGATAAAGATTTGCCACCATACCCTGACTTTAACAGCAATGCATTTGAGTATGTAGAGGGGTAGGACAATGACTGCAATAATCACAATAGCTGATAAATTTAGAAATATCTTTCAAAGATTTAGTCGCTTCGGTACTTGGTTTTTGGAACATCAGCGGCGCAATTTAATTGCCACATTTAGCATATTTATCCTGATAGCTTTTAGTACAACCGTGATGGTTAATATTACACCACGCCCCTCAAATTTGCCAAGTACGGAGTTAAATACACCAGTTTCATTTGGCACTTTGAACAAAACCGCTAGTCTAACAAAAAGTGTTTTTAATAAAAATAATGGTGTTTTGGAACTGCATTATACAATCTCTGACGGAGCTGTTTCTGATCAAGATTTGGTTGATATTAGCAAAATTAAATTCACTGCTATGACTGATCATGGTGGTAGTCAAGTGACAGGTCGTGTCGTACCAACTTCGAATAGTACAGTCGTGGTTCAATTTAAAAACCTGAGTCATAACTTCAATGCTGTAACACTAACAGCTCATGATAAAAGCATCAATACTGCCACAGTCGAAGCGCCAAGTAGCGTAGTTGCTGATAGTTCAAGTGCAAAGAAAACGGCTGCAAATAGTAATACAGTCAGCGGTAAATTCATTATCAATCATGACAAAGTTTCTAAGTCAAATAGGCTAACATTTGCCACTCAAAGGGAACTTGAAGTTAGCGAAAGTGAAGCTAAAATAGCGGCACAACAAAAATTGATTTCCAAGAATACAAACGCGATTGTTGAATATCAAAAAGCCATTGATCAACAGCAATCGTCCATCAAAAAGTACCAAAAAATACTCGCCCAGTCTGATGAATCAGATACACAAACTAGCATTGATAATGCGCGTGATGCCATTACACAAATACGAACACAAATCAGTGATGCACAAAAAAATATTCAACGTGCTAAGACAAATATTAGTCAATATCAAAAGACTAAAAAGCAGGTTCAGGAAGGCAAATCATTGTTGCCAAAACCAACCGATTTGTAATTCTATATAGTCCAAGAATTTGCCTAACGGGCTATTTTTTATAGCAAAACCTGGGTACAGAAAGGGTACAGACAAAGTACAGAAAGGGTACAGACAGTTTTGTGATTGGTAATCCCTTGAAAGGCCCGCACGGCGGGATTAAAACCACAAGGTTTTCCTTTCCCCTTAACCTGTTCCCAATTCATTAAATATTTTATGGAGGTTGTATGAAAGGTATAACAAAAACAATTAAAAACATTGATGAACATGCTTTGAAAACCATTGAAGCACAGGCATCAAAAGAAAATGTCTCGTCAAGTCAATTGATTCGTGAACAAATTGAACACTATGCCAAGCGGCTTGAAGAAGATAGCGCAACCAAAGTATTGCATACGTATCTCGACGATTTAATCATGGCTAACAATAACGTTGTGCACGGATTAAATGACAATACAATTGCGATAGGTGAAATGTTTAAAACAATTCTAGCGCGACTTGAAATGTATTTTCCAGACTTAAATGATGAGGTAGAACGAATTCAAAAAAACGCTCGCCCTAAGGAAAAAAATTTGCCAAAGTCGATTGACTTTGATGAGTTTGAATAATTGGAAGGAGTACAAATGAAAAATTATAAACGTGGTCGTTTGGCGAGAAGAATTTTATTAAGTATTGTCATATTGATAGGTGTTGTGTATTTAAACCGTGTCTCGATTTTGCAAAAAATTGTAGCAATAGGTTCCCAATCACAACTGATTAATATTGAAAAACAAAGTAATTCACCGACACAAAATGATGAGCTAGCCAACTTAAAATATACTGGTCAAACAGTTGTTGAAGTTAATCATAATCAACCGACATTTAGTCAAGATGACTTGAAAATTAAACAGGGAGTTTGGCAAAAGCTATCGCCATTAGATTGGTTAGGCAGACCACAAGTTGCTAATGCGTTGCTTAACCTAAAATTAATGCCCCCCTCTCAAAAGTATCAAGCCCGTGAACGATTAACAATCAAAACGCCAGGTTACCATGCCATTAAAACAGGAACGAATACTACAGACTGGTTATACAACCGTAGTCATCTGATTGGGTATCAATTTACTGGTCTAAACAATGAAGCCAAAAATTTGATCACGGGGACACGACAGTTGAACGCAGACAGTCGTGTCAATGCTAAAAGTATGGTGACTTACGAAACAGAAATTGCGGATTATTTGCATCAGTCAAAAAATAATTATGTGCGTTATCAAGTCACACCCGTATACAAAAATGTTGAGTTAGTTCCCCGTGGTGTTCATATGATAGCACAGTCAAATGACAATACTTTGAAATTTAATATCTATGTTTTTAACGTTCAAGATGGCTGGACAATCAACTACTTAAACGGTAATGCTGAAAGGAGCGAATAAGTGAAAGATGCGATAGAATTTAAAACAAGTCAAATGAAGGCACTCATCAAAAGAAGAAATGTTTTGAATAAAAAGTATGATACAACTTTACCCGAAGATATTCCTTTGGATGTTAAATCAGAACTAAAGTTTATCGACAAAATTTTACAAGAATTCGACATTGATGAGGAAATTTTTGCAAAACAAGGTAAGACAATTAATATCAAAAATTCGCGGAACGAAGAATGGTACTTTCAACAAATGAAGCACTGGGCTGAAAGAAATCCAAGGTCTACAAATGGACAGTTTGGTAAAAGTACACTGTATAGATTTGCTTTGCATTTCTTCGTAGAAAATATTGCCCTTAATGCTAACAATGCACGTCTCAATTATTCAGAACTAGCCCAGAAGGTAAATGATGCTAACTCCACAAAAAGTGATTCAAAATTGACTGCGCAATTAGCAAATGTAGAGAATTTATTAGGCTTTCTATTAACTATGCAACAATGTCAACTTGAATACATTCCAGAAGGCATTAATTTAGAAAATGGTTTTGTTAAATATGCCATCAACCCAATTAATCCAACAGAGTTCCAACAATTTGGTACACCAACAGAACTCAATCCAAGCAATGAATTGGCACAATCTTATGAAGAATATAAAAAAATTCGGAGTCGCGATAAGCAGCTGATCAAAAAATATCACCAAACAGGAGGACAACTCGATGACGACTAAAAGGCATAGTAAAAGAAAAGCACAACTTAAAAAGTATTTAGAACAACTTGATGAATTCAATTGGCACCATCCTACTCAAGTTAGTGAGATGGCTGACAGTCAACATGAACGCGATAATCGCACGTACTATTTGGCTCAGCTAAGTTTAATTCTGTTCAATAACTATCAACAATCCTACATGCAAATTGCTCAAATGCTGAACATGTCCTCCAGAACAGCCCGCCGTTTGACAATTGATTACGAACAAGATTTTGACAGTTTAGAAGATATTATGGAGGAATTGCAAAATGGCGAAGACTGGTGAAATTGCTGCATTTGCCCTGGGTGAAAAAAAGACGGCAATGGTCAATTTACCAGCGCAGTTTGTCACTTCTAGTACAGCAGATATGAAGGGTCAAAAATACTCAGACCTCGTTGATTATGCGGATAATTCTGAGAAAACGAATGATCTCAATAATGAATCCATAACTGATCTCATCGATTTAAAGGAACAATTTAGCAAGCGAGGCTATGCAAATAGAAATTCGGCAGTGACAGAAACGCATCCCATATTTGGTAACGACAAACTAAATTATGATAATCATGATATTTCTGTATTGAGAAAAAACTTGGATGAGGCTCAAGAAAATGGTAATAACATTCATGAACTCGCGTTCTCAATCAGAGGCGATTGGTTAGTTAAAAACAATCTCTATGAACCCGAAACTCGTATGATAGACCAAAATAAATTGAAGCATGCAGAACAAGAGGTTTCTAAGACGCTAATTAACAAAGGATTTAATTTACCTTTGGGAGAAGATGAAAATGACGTTGTTTGGTTTGGTGTGATTCATCAGGATACTGATCACCTAAACATGCATCTGTGGTTTGCTAAAAAAAGCCAAGAAACGCGGCCTGAGATGCTAAAACAAGAAGGTGAGTATAAAGGGCAGCCAATCGGCGTTATACCTCTGGAAGTGATTGAACAAGCCAAGCGACAGTTTAGAAAACAATTAATGTCATCACAGGAACTAAGACGGCATCAGGAAATATTAAAAGGTGTTGGTGGCTTTAAAAAAGAAATTGTTGAGACAGCGCCAGACAACCTATTAAATGATCGTCATGCTAAAGCCATCAAACAAATTTATGATGCTTTACCTCAAGACATGAAAGGGCGTTGGCAGGTTGGCAGCGCCTATTTAACAGCTGGAAAAGGCAAGATGGCAAAAGCAGATCAATTGACCAATCAACTTTTAGATGATTTGTTTGACAAAGAGCTTAAACCTGAATATGAGGGATTTAAATCGATGGCACAAGAATACGACGCCATTAATATTGAAGACCAGGGCGTGATGCATAAGGGACAACTCAAATGGTCTGAGAATAAGGACGAGGAATTAAGGCAACGCTTAGCGAATCAACTCTACAAACATTTAGCACAAATCGAAGATACATCACTAAATGATATTGACCAACAAATGTCTGAGCTACTAAGCAATGTAAAAAAGCGCGACAAAGGCGGCATCACAGACAAAACTAAAATTGCATCTAGCCCTGAGGAAATAAAATTGACCCCCAATCCGTGGCTCGACAATGTCAACCCAAATATAACAAAGAAGCACATAGGTGATCAGTTGCCAGTGCGGGGTGGCTCGTTTAATAAAATTAGTCGTTTGTGGCGGCAGGACATCCGTGCTGAGACAAATGCAGAACGTCGATTCTTAACACACCAAAAGATAGTTGAACAGTATAAGGCAGAAGAAGAGTTCACGACACAAGAAAAAAATAGATTGTAAAAAGGGGAGTACATACCGATAAATTTATTTACCATCAAAAAGAACTGAATCTATTTTTTGATCAGGTCAAATAGGTATTGTTATCGAAAAAATCTTGTTTCTATATGGGATAATTAGTAAAAGAAATTTTTTATCAATGTCAAGCGTTAAAAATCAAATACAAATATTATCGATTGTCAATTTTTCTTGGAAACGTTTCTCTATAGATTAATTCAGGTGATTTAAGTACCACTTCAGGGCTTGTTGTTTTTGGATTGATTATTCTCTGGTGCAGCAGATTTAGCGCTTCGTTTATCATATCATCTATATTAATTTTAAAAGTAGTAAGCGATGGTGAAGAAAATTTAGCGACTTCTATATCATTAATACTTATGAAAGCTGTAGTATAAGGAACAGAAATATTTTCTTCATTAAACGCTCTGAGTACTCCTATTGCCAGCGAGTCTGATCCAATCAAGAAAGCCTGTGGGAGTTCATTCTCAGAATACGCATTAAGAATTTTTTTACCAATTCTATAACCAGAGGAAGTTGAAAAATCAGATCCTATAAATACGAATTCTTTGCTATATATCGATATTTCTTTTGCATAGCTTTCAAAATATCTTCTTCTTAAATCATCAAACTGAAAAGCGTTGTCGCCTTTGTTCCACAATTTACCTCCAATAAACCCAACTTTTGTAAAATTGCGAGATCGAAATTCATTCAACGCCCTTGTGATGGTAAATTCCAAGTTGGGCTGTACAGAAGTAAAAATACCAGGATTAGGATTTGAGTCAACAAACACGCAGATAATCTCCTTCTTTATGATCTCATTTAAAGCATCTTGATTAAACTTTCCAATTAACAAAACACCTCTAACATTTTCAGATAATTCCATCACATTTTTATAAAAAATTATTTTTAGTCCACTTTTTTTGGCTGTTGCTTCAATAATCTCTCTCATTTTAACATAATAAACATCTTCAAGCTCTTCATCAGGATTAATTGAAAAGATTACCGCGAGATTAATATCTAAGAATTGATTAGATCCAACGGATATATACTCAAGTTGTCGTGCAACAGTTTGCACGGTTTCTCGGGTACTATCAGTAACTGAAAAAGTTTGGTCATTATTTAGTATTCTGGAGACAGTTGCTGAAGAATATCCGGTTTTTAGGGCTATTTCCTTGATAGTAGTCATTTTTAACCTCTTCATTAATTATGTAGAAAGTACTGTGTCTATAATTCATCATAAAACAAACGGCAACATTTGACTAATGTAAATTTAGTAATGAAAGTAAACATCATTTACTAATTTTTACCATTATTACCTCTGTAAGCGCTTCCATTTACTATGATAACGAGTTATTATTTAGAAGTCAATTGATATAGAATTAAGAAAGGATACGCTTTATGACTGACACATTACAAATTTCAAAGTTTCTACATGGGGGCGACTATAATCCCGAACAATGGATTGATAATTCAGAAATCATTAATCGCGATTTTACATTGTTTAAGCAATCCAAAATCAACACGTTCACAATAGGAATTTTTTCTTGGGCAAAAATTGAACCAAAAGAAGGAGTTTACGATTTTGAATGGTTAGATAATATTTTTGATAGGGTTGAACAACAAAACGGGAATATTATTTTAGCTACTCCAAGTGGCGCCAGACCTAGATGGATGTCTGAAAAATATCCGGAAGTTCTACGAACGAATGAACAAGGACAAAAACTTTTATTCGGGGAACGTCATAATCATTGTTTATCATCGCCTGTTTACCGCGCAAAGACGAAGTCAATCAATTACCAGCTTGCAAAGAGATATGGTCATCGCAAAAGTTTAATTCTTTGGCATATTTCTAATGAGTTGGGAGGTGATTGCCACTGTGAATTGTGCCAAGAAAAATTTCGTGAGTGGATGAAAAATAAATATAAGACGATTGATAACTTAAATAGGCTATATTGGTCATCATTTTGGAGTCATCAATATAATAATTGGGATGACATTCATTCACCTTCGACACTGGGTGATACTACTTCTCTAATTCTGAATTTGGACTGGAAACGTTTTGTGACGGACCAAACAATTGATGTCTTTGAAAATGAAGTCAAACCATTACGAGAAGTGACTCCAAATATTCCTGTTACAACAAATTTTATGGGGGGAAATCCCCCAGAATCAAGCATTTTTATGGATTTAGATTACCAAAAATTTTCTAAACATGTGGATGTGATTAGTTGGGATTCATATCCTAATTGGTCCAATGATTATGAAACTACGGAAACTTTAGCTATGAAAACGGCTCTAATGAATGATGTTATGAGGGGGTTGAAGCACGATTCTTACCTTATAATGGAAAGTACTCCTTCTCAGGTTAATTGGCACCCTTTCAATAAATCAAAGCGGCCAGGAATGCATGAGATGGGCAGTCTGCAACAGATAGCACATGGAGCAAACTCAGTACTTTATTTTCAGTTACACCAATCACGGGGATCTTCAGAAATGTTTCACGGCGCTGTTGTGACACATAGTTTGAGCAATCGTACACGAGTTTTCAAAGATGTAAGTTTAGTAGGAAAAGATCTAGAAAAATTGCAACCGTTACTCAAATCTAAATACACACACACCAAAATTGCAATTGTATTCGATTATGACAATGTATGGGCATTAGATGATGCAAGAAATTATTCGGATCAAACAAAGAAATATTGGCATACTATTCAGAGTCACTATAGTGTTTTTTGGCAGAATAATATACCCGTTGATATTATTTCTGCTCAAGATGATTTATCCCCTTATACACTTGTGATAGATCCGATGCACTTCATGATGGACATCGAGTATATGGAAAAAATTGAAAAATATGTGAGTTCGGGAGGCAATCTTGTTGGTACTTATATGACAGGCGTGGTTGATAAAAATTATTTAGCATATTTAGGTGGGTGGCCAGAAAGACTGCAAAGAATTTATGGTTTGTCTTATGTTGAAACTGATACCCTTTACCCAAAACAAACTAATACCATCATATGGGAAGACAACGAATATAAAGTAATCGACTATGCTGATGTTTTTGAACAGAAAGGCGCTACCTCACTCGCTTATTATGAAGATGATTTTTATGCTCAAAGCCCAGCCTTAACAAAAAATGATTTGGGTTCTGGCACCGCTATGATGATTGCTGGCAGAACGGAAAAAGCTTTTTTAAATAAATTTTACAGTAAATTAATTGATAAATACTCACTTCGTGATTCACAAATTCCTTTTGAAAATGCTGATGCACATCTAAGTGTACAAGTTCGGCAGGATGAGCGTCAAAAATATTATTTCATTACAAATTATACCGATAATAAACAAATTGCCTTGTTTAAGGATAGCTATACGGAGATGTTGTCAGGGAATAGTTTAAATGGAAGCACTACATTGGAACCATATCAGGTTATCGTAGCAACAAAGGACTGATTTAGGAGAAAGAATATGAAAGACATAACTAAACAGAAGTTTTCTCGAAATAAGCTAGTAGAAATGATTTCTTTTGCACTTGGTAATCTAGGGCACTCTGCATTCTATGGTGCATTAAGCACTTACTTCATCGTTTATGTCACGAGTGGTATGTTTGATGGGTTACCGCAATCGGTAGCAAACAAGTTAATTGGTTTAATTACGGCTCTTGTAGTAATTATTCGTTTGGCCGAAGTAGTTATTGATCCGATTCTTGGAAATATTGTAGATAATACAAAAACGCGATGGGGAAAATTTAAACCTTGGCAAGTAATTGGCGCGGTTGTTAGTTCAGTGTTATTAGTTGTAATATTTACTGGAATTTTTGGGTTGGCTCATATTAATTGGATTGCTTTTGCGATCGTTTTCACAGTTTTATTTATTTTACTAGATATTTTTTATTCATTTGCAGATGTTGCCTATTGGGGCATGGTGCCGGCTATATCTGAAGACAGTAAAGAGAGAGGAATTTTTACTTCCTTAGGGAGTTTTACTGGTTCTATTGGTTGGAATGGTCTTACGATGATTGTTGTTCCGGTCACCACATACTTCACTTTTATCGCAACTGGAAAACATGAACAAGGGCCTTCAGGGTGGTTTGGATTTTCAATAGTTGTTTCCATTGTAGCCGTTTTATCAGCTTTGGCAGTAGCCTTTGGAACTAAAGAAAAAGATAACTTGATTCGAAATGCTGCAACAAAAAAAACAAGCATTAAAGATGTATTTTCAGGTATTATTCATAATGACCAAATTTTATGGATCAGCTTAGCATATCTAATGTATTCACTAGCGTATGTTGTGACCAATGGTGTTTTATTTTACTTCTTTAAGTTTGTACTAGGAAAACCAAACGAATTTTGGATTGCTGGTGCTATTGCAACAGTAATAGGGTTCTCTACTGCTCCGTTGTATCCCGTTCTAAATAAGTTTATCACCAGGAAAGTGTTATTTAGTATTGGGCAAATGGCAATGATCCTATCATATCTGCTTTTTATATTCGGAAAAACAAATATGATGATGGTTACAATAGGACTTATTTTGTTTAATTTTACTTTTGCGCAACTGGTTGTTGTCTTATCACTAACTGACTCTATTGAATACGGACAATTAAAAAATGGTAATCGCAACGAAGCTGTTGTCTTGGCGGTTCGACCTATGTTAGACAAGATAACTGGTGCTTTTTCAAACGGAATCGTCGGAACAATTGCAATTGCGGCGGGCATGACTGGATCAGCTACCGCAGGAGATATTAGTGCATCAAAAATTAATACCTTTGAAATTTATGCTTTTTACACACCACTTCTTTTTTCTATTCTAGCCTTAGTTATATTCTTGTGGAAAGTTAAAATTACCGAGAAAAAACATGCCGAAATCGTTATTGAACTGGAAAAAAATTTATCAAGTGGCGCTAGAAAAGCTAATACTTCTGAAGTGAATGTTGAACTTGAAGAAATATTTGCACCTGCCTCAGGACAAAAAAAGCTACTTAATGAGGTCAATGGCAACACAATTACTGGTATTGGTTTTGCTATTGATCCGGAAGAAGGTAATTTACTTGCACCATTTGATGGCAAAGTCGACTTTACTTTTTCTACAAAACATGTTTTGGGTGTTGTATCTAACAACGGATTAAAAGCAATTATTCATGTAGGAATAGGCACTATCAATATGCGAGGTGCGGGGTTTGTGTCACATTATGTGGACGGCCAATTATTCAAAAAGGGAGATCTTTTGATGAGCTTTGATAAGAAATTAAT
This sequence comes from Leuconostoc mesenteroides subsp. mesenteroides ATCC 8293, assembly GCF_000014445.1. Classification (NCBI taxonomy): domain Bacteria; kingdom Bacillati; phylum Bacillota; class Bacilli; order Lactobacillales; family Lactobacillaceae; genus Leuconostoc; species Leuconostoc mesenteroides. The sequence continues at coordinate 1,065,925 of NC_008531.1, forward strand.
TACGAAAAACGGGTATCAAGATGACGTTATTATGTACTTTACCCAACCAGAAAACATTATAGATGTTCAACAAATTGATAATCGTGTCGTCAAACAAGGGGAGCAGATAGCAAAATTAACATTCAGGAGTGAAAGATAACTTAAAGGTGGGCCGGAAAGTATGAACTTAAAAAGAGATTGGTGGGTAGTAATCACTACAATCGCAATAACTAGTTTTCTTTCAGTTTCAGTATCGGCTTCGGATGTTACTGTTAAAAAAATTAATAATTTGAATGGTAATACTATAAAAGGTGTCGATATTTCGTCTGTAATTAGTGAAGAGAAAAGTGGTGTACGTTATTTCAATGAAGAAGGAAAACAAGAAAATATTTTTCAAATATTAAAATCAAATGGTGTTAATTATATCAGAGTTAGAGTCTGGAATAACCCATATACAGAGTCTGGTAATGGGTATGGTGGTGGCAATTCAGATCTAGCGAAAGCAATTTTAATTGGCAAACAGGCAAGTAAATATGGAATGAAGTTGTTGGTGGACTTTCATTATTCCGACTTTTGGGCTGATCCATCTAAACAGAAGGCACCCAAATCGTGGCAGAATTTATCTTATGATCAGAAACAAAAGGCAGTATACGCTTACACTCTGGATAGTTTACAAAAAATAAAACAGGCTGGAATAGATGTAGGAATGGTGCAAATTGGGAATGAAACTAATAATGGAATTGCGGGTACTAGCAAATGGCCAGAAATGGCTGGTATATTTAATTCTGGGTCAGCAGCGGTTCGTAACGTAGATAAAAATATTTTAGTCGCCGTTCATTTCACAGATATACAAAAACAAGGCAATGATAAATGGATTTCAAAGCAGTTGCATGATCATAACGTAGACTATGATGTTTTCGCTACTTCATATTATCCTTATTGGCATGGTAGCTTAAGTAATCTGACACAATCGCTAAGTGATGTTTCTCGTACCTATGACAAAAAAGTTATGGTCGCAGAAACTTCGTACCCATACACCTATCAAGATGGAGACGGGTTCAGGAATACAATTACTAAAGATTCTAATATTGTATTCGATTATCCCGTATCTGTCCAAGGTCAAGCGACGGCTTTGCGTGATGTTTTTCAGGCTGTCGCAAACGTCGGAAGCACAGGCTTAGGTGTTTTCTATTGGGAGCCCGCATGGGTCCCTGTGGGACCAAAGTCAAATTTAGAAAGCAATAGGCTATTATGGGAGAAATTTGGGTCCGGATGGGCAACGAAAAGTGCTAGCGAATTTGACAAAGATGCTGAGGGAAATGCAGGGGGATCATCTTGGGATAATCAGGCTTTGTTCAATTTTAAAGGTAAAGCCCTACCTTCGCTAAAGACGTTTAAATATATAGACACTGGTCATTAATTAAATAAGTTGGTTGAAATAATGTTTGGTTCATTCTGAATTGTATACAGTGATTGACATCATTATAATCTCAAATTTTAATTTTTGGTGCAATAATTTTTACTTATAAAGATTTAAAGGAGAAGCATAATGGCGGAAATTGATTTATTCACAGCATTCGCAAAAAAAATCATTGAAGAATCTGATTATACAATTGATGACGAAATTTATTTGGTCAATCAAATTATGGGATTAGTTGGTGAAACAAATCATAATACGACACCTCGCTTGGTAGATGATGACAGTGTAACGACCCTAGCTTTACTAGATCAGCTGACAGCTGTTGCCGAAAAAAATGGGACATTAGCGTTGCGTCAAATGAACACTGATATGCTAGGTGCGCAACTCATGAATTTTATTGTACCAAGGCCATCACAGGTTCGAAAAATGTTTTGGGAGCATTATCAGCAATCTCCGCGACAAGCAACTGATTATTTCTTTGATTTATCCCAACGCAGTAATTACATTAAAACACGTGAAATCAGTCAAAATATTTCTTATCCGGTAGACACACAATATGGTACACTGCAAATTACCATTAACCTATCCAAACCAGAAAAGGATCCTAAAGCGATTGCGGCTGCTTTAAAAAATAAAAACCAACAGCAATCGCAATATCCTGTTTCACAATTGGCAAAAGAGAATGAAGGATATTGGGGACGACTGGATTATGCAGCACGCACCAATCATCGGGTTATTCCGATAACATTGGGACATGAAAAATGGTATTTTCAATATTCACCTTATGCTTATTTCAATGAACATGCTATTGTGCTCTCTGAAAATCTTCGCCCGATGCATGTTGATCGTGAAAACTTATCACGATTGTTAGAGTTTGTGTCTAAATTTCCAGAGTATTTCATTGGATCGAATGCAGATTTGCCAATTGTTGGCGGATCGATTTTATCACATGACCATTTTCAAGCTGGTCGTTATGAACTACCTATGGCAAAAGCAGTCATGAAAGAAAAGATGACCATTGCAGGTTGTGATTTACATGAAGCGGGTATTTTAAATTGGCCAATGACAACTATCCGCTTAATCGACGATGATCGTGAAAAGTTACTAAATGCCGCTGATAGAATTATGATGGCTTGGCAAAATTATGATGATGCCTCTCTTTCAATTCGTGCGTATG